>CALDSL010000039.1 GCA_937920255.1 uncultured Anaerolineaceae bacterium
GATCAGTTCTGCGGCAGACGTGCAGTCAGTGTTTTTCCTGGCCGTTTGGCCAGTGTGGCCCTGGCTGCATCCCGACCCTGATGAACTTTGTAGGGGCGGACCCACAGGGCATTGACTCCAACGATTTCAGCCTTGTATGTAGGGGCGAAGCATCTGGTGGATCGCCGGTCAAGGTAAATACTGGATATTCCTCCAGATGCTTCGCCCACCCCCACAACCCTGGACCGTTTCTTCCGCATAAAATGTATCCGGGCCATCCCCGGGTGAAGCATTCGGAGGGCGGTCATCTCCTGGATACGCATTGGCCCGACCGAATGCTTCACCCCTACATTTGGGTCTACGGGTTGGATCTGTTTATGCGGCCCAATGGTGTAAGTATCGCAAATCCTGACAAATAACACTATCCAAACCGCGTGCGCTCTTCTATACTGAGAAGACGTATAGACTGATGCGTCTTAAGGGTGGATGCACGCTTGGCAAGTCTCGCTAATATTTTTCCCATTATTGATTGCCAGTTGGAAACCATATCGCGGTAAAGGCACAACATGCTGTGCCTCGACGCATTCCGTTCGTCCGTCAAAAACCCATGAATTGCAGCCTGGGAGGGGACATTGAACATACGCCGCATTCGCTCTGCCTTCAACCTCGTCTTTATTCTTGCCATGCTCGCCAGCCTCGCCGGTATCCGGCCCGCGAGCGCCCAGACTGAGCCGCCCGGTGACGCTCGCCCGAACCCCAGCGGGTTGAATTTTGGCTATGACAGCGAGACCGGCCGGCTCGATTTTGTGGGCGGCACAGCAGAAACCCCGTTGCTGGATGCGGCGCAAACCGCCGGCGCGCTATCCGAACTGGACGCCGGCGCGCAGGTTCTGGCGCAGTACGCGCCGCTCTTTGGCGTGGCCGAACCAGCGCAGGACCTGCGTCTGGAGAAAACCGACCAGCATGATGCCGGAGCCACCCTGCGTTACCAGCAGCAGTATCAGGGCATTCCTGTGCTGGGCGGGGAGTTGCTGCTCAACCGCGACGACGGGGGCAATGTGCTCTCGCTCAACGGCGAAGTGTCCCCGGATCTGCGCCTGCGCACCACGCGCCCGGCCGTCAGCGCGGCGCGCGCTCGCGCCACGGCGCTGGCCGGGATGAAATCGTGGTACGGGCTGGATGCCGGGCAGGTACAGGCCGGCCAGCCGGCCCTGTGGATTTATGACCCCGCCATCTTCACGCCGTCGGATGCCGCCCCGATGCTGGTGTGGCGGCTGGACATGGCCGGCAGCGCCGGCGCCGGCCCGGTGAACGAGCTGGTGCTGGTCAACGCCGCCACCGGCCGCGTGGCGCTGCACTTCAACCAGGTGAACGCCGGGATGGCTGCGCAGGAAGAGCCGCCGCTGGATGCCCTGTACGTCAGCCCCGATGGGTATGATGATGGCAATGACTGTCGCTCGCCGCTTGCGCCGTGCCTGACGATCAAAACGGCACTGGAGAGCGCTGCGCCGGGCGGCAGTATTTATATTCAGGCAGGAATCTATGAAGAATCTCTCTTCGTTTCCAAGGATGTGTCGATATTTGGCGGGTGGGACGCGAGTTTTACACAGCCGGGAGGGCAAACCATTCTCCGGCTGCCGCCCGACTACGTTCCTCCCAGTCCGTCCTATCCGTGGGCTGAGGATCGTATCGGCATTCTAGTTTCCCGGGAAGCGGTTGTCAACCTGCATTCAATCGCCATACGCGATTACACAGATGGGATCTTACTGTATTCTGGCATGCTCAATGTGTTTGATGGTGTATTTTTAAATAACGCTACAGCTATTTACGTTTCTTGCTCTATGCTGGATCGATGCCCCATTAAAATTTCGAATACGACATTCAGCAGTAATGGGACGGCTCTCAATTCCAAAAAAGCGGAAATACATCTCAATTACGTAACGATCGTGGATCATTACCAGCATTGGCTGAGTTTCCCTGCTCAACCCGACGCTGTCATTACTGTTGAAAACAGCATCGTTGCTCGTAACTTCGTCGATTGCTCGATTGGTGGCGCGCTGGTTTCTGCCGGGAATAATATTTTTGATAGAAGTGGTATTTGCGACGATCTTGGCATCTTGCCACCCAACTTCACGCCGCATTCCATAGACCTGTACGGCGTAGACCCGGGCCTCAGTCCGCTCATTCAAAATTCCTATTACGCGCTGCTTGCGGGTTCCCCGGCAGTGGATGCAGCCGGGCCGGCGGAAAACTGCCCTGCTGTTGACATGCGCGGTGTTGCCCGCCCACAAAGCGCAGCCTGTGATATCGGCGCATATGAATATACACCGCCCGGTGCAGCAGTAACCCTGCAAGCCGTGGCGGTCGATCGTGGCGTCACGAGCAGTAGAAGCCTGGATACATACGGCAAACCCCGACCCCCAATATTTGCGCGGCCAACACCATTATTGCCTACCCAGGCCACTTTGCCGGGGCATGCCTTTCTCTATCCGATCGAAGCGATCGCGCTGGATGCGTCCGGCGCTCCGGTGGCGGATGCCGAAATCACGTTTTCGACGCCGGAGACCGGCGCCAGCGCGGTTTTTTCCAGCAACAGCGCCCACCAGCTTGTTACGACCACAGACGCAACTGGTATCGCTTCAGCCCGGTTGCAGGCCAATACGGAGGTTGGCTGGTTTGAGGCCAGCGCGCAGCTTGGAACAGGCCTGCCAGAAGCACGTTTTGCATTGGGAAATGGCACGGCTACCGTGTTTTGTGACCCGGTCAATGGATTCGATAGAGTCTCGGAAACGAATAATCGCTGTAATGACCCGGCGAAACCATGTAAAACGCTTGATTACGCGGTTCAATCCAGCCGGCGCGGCGAACTCATCTTTGTGGCAGCCGGTACGGATACCAGCAAGCTCAGGTATTTCGAACGGGTGCGGCCGAATCCAATGGAATTGTTCACCGTAGCCTACCTCGACCGTACCGTAACCATTTCGGGCGGCTGGGATCCTGCGTTTACCCAACAAACCGGGCGCACGGTTCTCGATGCGCAAAATAAGGATAAAGCGATTGTTATTGTTGGTGGCATGCACGTGGTGCTGGATCGAATTGACATCACGCGCAGCCCTGTGGGCGTTTACAACGAGCATGGCAGCGCGGAATTTTATAACAGTCGCGTCTACAACAATGCTACCGGCGTTGAAAACCATGCCGCGATGCTATTCCAGCACAGCCCTGTGTTCGACAATTCGGTTGGCATTGAAAACCATGCGGCACTGACAGTACAGGAGAGCCGGATTTACGGCAACGACACCGGCATCAACAGCACTAGCGGCCAGGTAGATGTGCGCACGGCATTCTTCACCCAGAACAAACTTGGCATCCGCAACGCTGGAACAATGAACCTCACCAATGCCACCATCGCAAAGAACGGCTGTTATCAAGACACAGGCGTCACCTGCGCGCTGCCGGGCGGTTTGCTCAACACAGACAACGGCACAACCACCCTGACCAATGTGACCATCGCCGACAATCACGCATCTTTGCCCAAACTGGAAGACTACACGGAATATATGTCCAGCGGCCTGCATAACGCATCCGGCACTGTGCGCATGGTGAACACCATTTTGGCCAACAATCAGAACCACTACGCAGATGACTGCACTGGCGTGATCACCTCATTGGGGCATAACCTGATCTACAACGGTACGCACTGCGCCATTGAACCGGCCGAAGGTGATTTTATTGGTGCATGGGAAAACCTGGTGAACCCTCGCATGGGTTACCTGGAAGACCTGGGAGATCATTTGGGGACGATTCCCCCGCTCACGGGCAGCCCAGCCATCGACGGCGCTGACCCGGATGCCTGCCCGCAGACAGACCAGCTTGGCGTTGCGCGCCCATCTGGCACGGCATGTGACATGGGAGCGCGGGAAGGTGGCCTGGAAAGTCCTCCCCTGATCAAGGCGCGGACATTTACCGCCTACCCATATAATACCTATCCCGGGGTGCCGTTGTGTGATACACCGGCAGAAGACTGTACCGGTGGAGCAAACCCCGACGCTGACCTTGCGCACCATTTTGCGGTGGATGTCTACCGCATGTTTTATGATCTCTACGGCCGCGAGGGTGTCGACGGCCAGGGCCGGCCGGTGTTTTCCACCGTCAACTATGAGGGCGTTCCCAATACGTTCTGGACAGGACGCCAGATTGTTTACACAAAAAAGAATGTCGTGGACGATCTCGCCGCGCACGAGTTTACGCATGGCGTCACGTACTATACTTCGCACCTGTTTAACTATTATCAGTCCGGCGCAATCGCGGAGTCGCTTTCCGATCTGTGGGGTGAATATTACGACCAGAGCAACGGTCTTGGGAACGACGCGCCGGAAGTGAAATGGTTGATCGGCGAGGATTTGCGCAATGGCGCAGTTCGCAGCATGTACGATCCGCACCTCTACCGCCAGCCAAACCGGATGAGCAGCAAGCTGTACTGGACCAGCTACAACGATAACGGTGGGGTGCACGTCAATAGCGGTATTCACAACAAAGCCATCTACCTGATGGTGGACGGCGGCACATTCTACAAGATAACGGTTGCTCCAATTGGCTGGCAGAAAGTGCTGGCGCTGTATTACTACGTTCAAACCCGTTTGCTTACCAGCGGCGCGGGATTCGATGATTTATACCGGGCGGTCAACCAGGCCTGCGCAGTGATGACCGGTGGGCCGGAAGGCATTACCGCCGATGATTGTCTCCAGGCGCGTAAAGCACTGGAAGCCGTAGAAATGCATAAGTCGCATAAATCAAATTTCAACCCGGATGCGACGGCCTGCCCATCCGGCATGTACCAGGCTCCAACATACCTGTTCCATGATGACTTTGAGAGCGGCGCAGATCAGTGGACTTCGGAGGCACTGGTGGGAAACCCGCGCTGGAGTACTGTGCCTGGGGATATGCACCTGTTGTACGCTGCCAGTGGCAAATACGCGCTGTTTGGTGACGATTATGACCCAACCAGGAGCGGCGGTGATCAGCTATCGGATACCTACGCCGCGATGCGTAACGGGATAACCGTGCCTTCCGGCGTGCGGACGATGCTGTATTTCAACCATGCCTATGCATTTGAGTATTATCTCAGCCGCCTTGGGAAACTCTATTTTGACGGCGGCGTGTTGGAGTACACGCTCAACAACGGCGAAACCTGGTCGGATGCAAGGGCGTTATATAGCGCCGGCCAAAAAACGAAATACAGGTTGTTTTATGCCAAGTATCCCGGGCATAACCCACTGCGCAACCGCTTCGCGTTTGTCGCCGAGAGCCACGGGTATGTCTCATCGCGCTACGATCTGAGCAAACTGGCCGGGAAGACTGTGCGCTTCCGCTGGCGGTTGGCCACAGATTACACCGGCGGTGCCCTGGGCTGGGTGGTGGATGATGTTGCCATTTACACCTGCGTTGGCAAACCGGCGACGCCTTCTCTGGCTTCTCCATCCAGCGGTTCGCTGGTGACCAGTTACGACCAGGTGCGCCTGGATTGGAAGAACACCAACTATGCCGCCCTTTACGATGTGCAGATCGCGGCGGACTCCAAATTTACCACCCTGCTGCAGCAGGTCGACGGCCTGTCCCAATCCGAATACACGTTCCCGGAACCGTTAACCCCCGACCGTCGCTATTACTGGCGCGTGCGCGCGATTAATGCGGTCGGCATCTATGGCAAATGGAGCAGCGCGCGCTACTTCCGTACCGGGATGACGCCACCGCTGCTGGCCGCGCCGGAGAACGACACCACCACGCCGGCGCTGCGCCCCACATTCCAGTGGAACGGCCCTGCCGGCGCCACGTCCTACAGCTTGCAAGTGTCAAAGTACGCCAGCCTGTCCAAACCGCTGATTAGCACATCCGTCAAAACCACCAGTTACACGTCCAGCAAGAATCTCGCGACTGCCACGCGCTATTACTGGCGGGTGAAGGCCAACGGCAAGAACCCCAGCGGCTGGTCGCAGGTGTTTACCTTCACCACGCCCTGATTCCGCGTGGATCCAGCATACCTCACGCGCCCGGCAGCCTTTCTGGCCGGGCGCGCTTTCTGCTAACCATGACCCTGTACGCCACCAAAATTTTTTGCTGGACTTTGCCTCTTCGCGGTGCTAAACTATTGGGACAGGAGTTCTGCTATGTCAGGGATCGCCCGTCCGCCATTTACCATCAATACCAGCTACCACCTCGAGCCAGCCGCGCCCCCCAATAACCTGCCCGCCCAGTTGACTACGTTTATCGGCCGCGCCAGCGAGCGAGGCGAAGTGCTGCGCCTGTTGCGCTCCGCGCGCCTGGTGACCCTCACCGGACCGGGCGGGATGGGCAAAACCCGCCTGGCGCTGGAGAGCGCCTCGGCGGCGCTGGCCGATTTTCCCAACGGCGTGTGGCTGGTGGAACTGGCGCCGCTGCCGGTCTCCAGCCTGGCGGTGCAGGCGGTTTCTCAGGCGGTGGGGCTGCGTGACGAGTACGGGCAGGCGCGGCTGGATGTGCTGCTGTCGTTCCTGGGCAGCAAACGCCTGCTGCTGGTGCTGGATAACTGCGAGCACATCGTCGACGATGTGGCCGCGCTGGCCGAGCAGATGCTCACCGCCTGCCCCAACCTCTCGGTGCTGGCCACCAGCCGCGAGGCGCTGCGCATCCCCGGCGAGACGGTCTACAGCGTGCCGCCGCTCTCGGTGCCTGACCCAGCTTTTGTGAGCGACTCGCGCGTGCTGTCGCAGTTCGAATCGGTGCAGTTGTTCTGCGCCCGCGCCGCCGAGGTGCTGCCCGGCTTTGCCCTGGCGCAGGAAGACGTGCCTGCCCTGGCGCGCATGTGCCAGCGCCTGGAGGGCCTGCCCCTGGCGATTGAACTGGCCGCGGCGCGGCTGCGCGTGCTCTCGGTGCGCCAGATCTCCGAACGGCTGGAACGCGATTTCAACCTGCTGTCTGGGGCGCGCCGTACCGCCGCTCCGCGCCAGCAGACGCTCAAATCCGCCTTCGAGTGGAGCTACAACCTGCTCTCGGCCGAGGAGCGGCTCCTGTTCCGCTCGCTGTCGATCATCCCGGGTAGCTGGACGCTGGAGGCGGCCGAAACCATCGCCCGCAGCGCCGGCCTGCAGCCCTACGCCGTGCTGGATTTGCTCTCGCAACTGGTGGATAAATCGCTGGTGACGCGCATGGACCGCGCCGGCGAAGAAGTGCGCTACCGGGTGATGTCCACCATCCGCCAGTTTGGGCTCGAAAAACTGGAGGAGAACGGCGAAATGGAGCGCACCGGCGGCGCATTTTTGGAGTACATCACCTGCATGGCGGATGACGCCGCCAAGGGGTTGTGGTCGCGCCACCAGGTGGAATGGCTCAACCGGCTGGAGCTGGAACTGGATAACCTGCGCCACAGCATGGAGTGGACCATCTCGAACGGCATGGCCGAACAGGCGCTGCGCATCTCCTCCGGGCTGCTGGAGTTTTGGGACCTGCATACCATTTTCATCGAGGGCAGCCGCTGGCTGGAACGCGCCCTGGCGCTGCCCGGCGCGCAGGAGCCGGCCCTGGCAAGGCTGCGCGCGCGCGCCATGCTGGCGCTGGGCGTGCTGATCATGCGCCGCCACGAGCTTGGTCCCGGCGCTGAAGTGATTTTCCAGGCGTTGGAACTGGCCGACCAGTTGGGCGAGGTGCACACGCGTGGCTTGGCGCACATGTGGCTGGCGCGCATGTACAAGACCCGCCGCGATGATCCTAACGCGCGCGAGCAATTTGCGCAGGCGGTCGAAGATTTGCGCGCGGCTGGCGACGAATGGAACCTGGCCGTGGTTGAGGGATTCCTGATGTCTTTCATGATCGACCATCTTTCCAACGACGAGCTGCGGGGGATGATGGAGAAGAGCATCAGCCGAGCGCGCGAACTGGGCCATAATCTGATCCTGGCCGATGCGCTGATGGGGCTGGCCGAAGTCGACGTGCGCGAGCAATTGTTCGACCGCGCCTACGAGCGTATCAGCGAGGCGATCAATATCTACCGCGAGCTGGGTAACGGCGTGTGGGTGGCGGAGGCGATTTTACAGTTGGGCGGCGTGCAAAAAATGCGCGGCAACCTCGGCCAGGCCACCATCCTGATCTTCGTGGGGCTGCACATGCTGCTCAAGTCCAACGTGCGCAAGCTCAACATTTCGTACGCGCTCTCGCAGGTGGCGCTACTGTGCAGCGAGTGCGGGGAATACCGCCTGGCCGCGCAGTTGATCGGCTGCGCCGAAGACCTGGTGCGCCAGGCGGGCGGGGTGCGGCTGGAGCTGCACGCCGGCGACTTTGACAACCATATGAACGTGCTGCGCCAGCACTTGAGCGAGCAGGAGATCGCGGAAGCCTTCGCGGAAGGCGCCGCGATGGGCGCGATCCGGCTGGCCGAGATCGCCGAGCCGCTGCTGATGGAGAGCTTCGCCGAACCCAAACCGGGTGCTCAGCCGCCCGCGCCGGTCGAGGCCAGCCAGGCCGCCGCGGCGCAGGAACCGTTCGGCCTGACCGCCCGCGAGCAGGAAGTGCTGCGTCTGGTGGCCACCGGCCTGACCGACCAGCAGGTGGCCGACCAGTTGTACCTCAGCCCGCGCACGGTGGGCAAGCACCTGCAGTCTATCTACCGCAAGCTGGACGTGACCACCCGCAGCGCGGCCACACGCTTTGCGCTGGATCACGGCCTGGCGGATGAGGTACGTAGTTCTACGTAGTACGCGTGCTTTCCTGCCGGCCAGCGAAATACGCAACCGGTTACGCTGTTTTGAGGATGAAATTGCGTCCGCTTTCCCGTATAGTACTGTCAACGAAACAAACGCAGCGCCCACAGCCACCATCACCGCCAGCGCGCGAAGGGGTAGACGGGAGAGTTTGAGATGATGAACGATCAGTACTTCTACATGTTGGCGCAATTCAAGCAGGAACAGTTGGAACAGGCTGCACGCGAAGAAAACCGGGCGCGCTGGGCCAGAATGAAGCCCCAGTCGCGCACCATCAAGTTACGCAAAGGGTTCAGTCTCCGCCGGCTGTTTGCGCGGCAGAGTTAATTCTGCACTGTCGTATCTGTATTCTTAGGGACGGAAACCGGGATCTACCTCTGGATCCCGGTTTCTCGTTTTAACAATGCGAAAAACATTAACACGAATAAAAGCCGAAGTAGCCGAATGGCACGAATAGAACTTTTTAAAGTAACTGCTCAGGCTGGAGGGGTTACACCCTCTGGCTGAGTAGTTACTTAATTAAGATTTTATTCGTGCCATTCGGCTTATCCGGCTTTTATTCGTGTTAACGCGTTTCTCTTATGATTTCAGGACGTAGCGATAGAGGTTGCTGGTGCGCAGGTTAAAACCGATGCGCTGGTAGAGGCGGTTGGCGGCTTCGCGCGACGGGCGCGAGGTGAGATCCACGTTTTTTGCGCCGCGGCGGCGGCCTTCGTCCAGCGCGTAACGGGTGAGCGCCTCGCCGATGCCCTTGCCGCGCGCGCTTTCATCCACCACCACATCTTCGATCCAGGCGCGGATGCCGGTCGGCACACGGAAGACCACCAGGGTCAGCGAGCCAAGGATGCGCCCGCCGGCCTCCTCGTCGCGCGCGATCAAAACAATCGAGCAGCCCGAGTCGACCATGGCCTGGATCTCATCGCGCGCCGGCGCGGCCGCGCTGGAAGAAAGCTGCGGCACCAGCCGCGCAAACGCTTCGACTACCTCGTCGGTTACGTCAGTCAAGATCGAGATTTCCATTGAATTTTCCCATCCTCATGCGATTTGCCTGTATTGTAACAAGAAAAAAAGCTGTTAACACGAATAAAAGCCGAATATGCCGAATGACACGAATAAAACTTTTTAAGCTTTATTCGTGTCATTCGGCATATTCGGCTTTTATTCGTGTTAACATTTTTATCCTTAAAATTGTCAGCCGCACGGGTGAGGGGGGCACCCGGGCGGCTGACAGTGTTAGTTTATCATATCCGCGCGATTCTACATTAAAATTTCGTTTCAATTTTGTGATGATTGTGTTGTAATCCTGCAAGGTCGCTGGGCAGGAGGTATAACCCGCCCAGCAGGAGCAGCGCCGAAAGCGCGTACACGCCCGCCAGGCCCACCAGCGGCAGCAGCGCGAACGCCGCGGCCGGCCCGCACGTGCTGCCGATATCGCCGGCGGCGGCGTAGATGCCCACCGCCGCGCTCTGGCGCTCGCCCGGCACCGCATCGCCCATCACCGCCGCCAGCACCGAGAGCGCCGCCCCGCTGCTGGCCGCGCTCAGCGCCACGCCGGCCAGCAGCACGGGCAGGCTCTGGGCGGTTGCCAGCAGGCCAAAAGACAGCGCCCCGGCGGCCAGGCTGGCAGCCAGAACCCGCCTGCGCCCCACCGCTCCATCCGAGATGCGCCCGCCGCTGGAACTGGCGGCCGCGGCCAGCACCGCCCGAGCAGCGATCAACCCGCCGCTGGCGGTGGCCACCCCCAGGCCCAGTGAACCGCCCAGCCGCTGCTCCAGCAGCAACGCCGCGGTGGCCAGGATCACGCCATCGCCGCCAAACAGCACCAGCGCGTTGAGCGCCATGGCGCGCAGCGCGGACGGCCTGCCACGCACCACCTCCAACCCGCTGCGCCAGTGCGCGGCCAGCCGCGCGGCGAGCGGGCCAGGCCGCGCCGTCTCCGGCGCGCGCGGCGGGCGGGTTTCTTTCAGCAGCAGCGCTGCCGGCAGCAGCCCCACCGCCTGGATGGCGGCGCAGGTGAGCATGGCCGCGTGGAACCCGATGCGGTCCATCAGCAGCCCGCCCACCAGCGGCCCGGTGGCATAGCCGATCCAGATCCACATGTTGTACAGCCCGCTCAATCGCCCGCGCGTGGCCGGGGTGGAAAGGTCCAGGGCAATCGTCAGCCCGCCCACGTTGAGCAGCGCCCAGGCCATGCCCCACATCAACCGCGCGGCCAGGAACGGCCAGAAGCCGTAACCCACGCCGTACAGCGCAGTCGATATGACGCCCAAAACCGCCCCCAGCAGGAACAGCGGCCGCCGGCCGGCGCGATTGAGCAGCAGCCCCACCAGCGGGTTGGCCGGGATGCGGATGGCGCGGTGCACTGAGAGCAGGATGCCCACCTGCGCCAGCGTCAGGCCGGCGGCGTCCAGTTGGGTCACCAGCCCGGCGAACAGCGATAGATCTCCAAACAAAGCCAGGCCGACCGCCGGGCCGGCGGCCAGCATTTGCCGACGCACGCTCACGCTAGGCCTCGAAGGCCTCGGTCACCACGCGCCCCTGCCACGCCGGCGGGATGGTCAGGCCGAGCATGTGCGCCAGGGTGGGCGCGCAGTCGAGGATGCTGATCTCATTTTCGAGCACAGCGTCTTTGCGCACGCCCGCGCCGGAAAGGATCCAGGGGATATTGCAGTCTTCGGGCACGGGCTCCTGCGCGTCCTGCGGGCCGTCGTGCCAGCCATGCACGCGCTCATGCCCGCCGTGGTCGGCGATAAGCAGGAAGATGGTGTCTTCCATCATATTGGCGGCGGCCACCTCGTCCAGCACCAGTTCGACCGCGCGGTCAGCGCGCGCAACCGCTTCCAGGTATTCGGGCGACATCCAGCCGTAGCCGTGCCCCGCCAGGTCGGCGATCTCGATGTACACGAAGGTCAGCGTGGGCCGGTCGCGCACCAGTACGTCGGCGGCAACGGCGGCGAGCTCCAGCTCGCGGCCGTCGGTGTGAGGTTCGGTGTGGCGGTGGTAGTAGCTGAAGTCCAGCGATTCCGGCCGGCCCAGGTCGCGCAGCGGCTCATACGAATACACCGCCGCGGCCGAGCCGCCGCTATCTTTGATCACGTCGAACAGGCCGGGGTTCAAGCGCGGGGTAGGCGTCCACACGTTGTCCACCACGCCGTGCTGCTGCGGCGTCTGCGAGTGAAACAGAGAGGCGATGCACGGCAGGGTCAGCTGCGGAGAGACCGTGACAGCCCGCGCGGCGCTCGCCCCGCTCAACACCAGCCGGTGAATGGCCGGCGCATCGGCCTGATCAATCGCATCCGGGCGCAGCCCGTCAATCAAAAACAATACCGCCTGTCGAGTATTTGGCATAAATGCGTGCGTCCTTTGTCAAAACTGTCGCGGCCCGCCGGCCGCGGCGCTGTACTACCCTGCATTGATTGTAGCTGTTTTTGGTTATTCAGCGCCCGGAATGAGGCTCGATTTTCCTCACCCCCCTCTAACCTCCCCCTATTTCCGGTTTTTGAAAATGGGGGGAGGTTGGAGGGGGGTGGAGAGGGTTGAGCAATGCACGAATACCTTTACTTCATCCTACCTTCACCTCTACCCCTCCGCCGGGGGCAGTTCCTCTTCGACCGCTTCTTCTTGCGGCCTGCCATCCAATTTCGGGCCGGGCATGGTGCGCGGCCAGGTCAGGAACCAGGCCACCAGCGCGCCCAGCACGACTACGCCCACCAGCACCCACACCCACCAGGGGATGCCGCGGCTCAGGCGGTACTCGGCCCAGATCTCCAGCGGCTCTTCGGCGGTCACCAGCTCGCTCATGGGCACGCTCCACGATACCGTGCCGTTCTTCGTGTCCACCACCGCGCGCGGGTCAGCGGAGAGCACGCGCGGCACATGCAGCTTCACGGTGTAGGCGTCCTCGCCCAACCCATCCAGCAGCATGTCGACCGTTTGCATCTCGTCCTGGCTGGCGGCGGTCAGGCGGAAATCCAACCTTTGCGAGAAGCGCAGCGAGCCATTTTCCTGCTCTTCCACCGAGAAATCCAGCGTCTCGCGCCGCAGCTCACCCAGCCGGGAGAAATCTTTGATCTCCACGTCCGCGGTGTAATTATGGTTCTCTTCATTGAGCGCGTCGCTGAGTGTGATGGCGGAATAGTTGCTGTCTTCCTCCTCCTCCAACCCCTGCCAGGTCTGGAACAGGTGCGGCAGCGCCTGGCCGCCGGAAGCCATTTCCAGGAAGAATTGATCGACGGAAACATCAAAATGGACCTTGCCGGTGCCGTCGGCGTTATGCCACAGCTCCTGATCCACCCGGAAACAGCCAGCGGTGAGGAACAAAACGGCCAGCGCCAGGAACAGGGTGATACGCGAGAACTTCATTGTCTTTTCTCCAATTCGAAGGTTAATCCCGGTTACCCCAGCGCTCGATGCCGTCTGGGAACTGGATGTTGAGCAGTTTATGCAGCAGCCCGACCGGCTGCGGATCGCTGACCAGCACCACCTGGTGCCCGGCGTAGATAAAACCATCGCGCAGCGCGCGCTCGATCATGTGGAGCAGCGGGTCGTAGTAGCCGCGAGTGTTGAGCAACCCCACCGGTTTTTGGTGCAGCCCAATCTGCGCCCAGGTGAGCGTTTCGAACAGC
>CALDSL010000040.1 GCA_937920255.1 uncultured Anaerolineaceae bacterium
AGGCCGGGGAGAAGCTGGAGAAGGGCCTGCTGGACGCGGGTATGCGCACCGGCGGCTTGCCCGCCGGCATGCTGTTCGATCTGGGCGATGGCGCGCGGTTGGAAGTGCTGGCCGAAAGTGAGGATGGCGCGGCGCTGCTGCTAACCTGGGGGCGCTTCCGCGCCTTACTCCCTGGCAGCGCGACGCCTGACGACCTTGCCCTGCACTGGAAGGATATCACCCAACCAACCCTGCTGGTATTGAATAGCGGCGCGGCGGAGGATTGGGTGGACCTGCGACCCCTGATGGCATGGGGGAACGCGATCACCCCCTCGCCGGGCGAAAGCCTGCTGGCGCAGACGGATGGGGAGAACCTCTGGCTGTCACTCCTGCGCTGATCGCTCCTGCGAAACTTTTTCCCCAACTTTGCGCAGTAGGATAACTTCGGAACTTTGCGTATGAAATTTTATTTGTTGCTCTCGGCATACGTTTTGAAATTGTCCAGGATCGCTTGCCAGCCAGAGCGTTGCATCTCCTCTGAATTTTCATTTTCCGGATCAAAGGTTTCTACAATCTTCACGCCTCCTGGAACTTTCGTAAATTCTACCCTTACGTGCCGACCATCGTCCATTTCATATTCAATACGCTGGAACTCATTTACGGCAGTATACAGCCCCGTAAAATCGAAGATTGCGCTTTTATCTTTGGCAGCCATCGTGGTTTTGAACTTGCCACCGGCGCGCAAATCATTTTCGGCAGCCGGTGCTTCCCAGTCTTCCGAGGCAAAAGCCCAGCCGGTAATATGCTCGGGTTCATTCCAATATTCCCATACTTTTTCGATGGGCGCGTTAATCGTGGTTTCCACAGTGATTGGTTTCATTTTTCCGCAATTTCCTTTAACTTTTGCAACGCCTCTAGCCACATCTTGTTGAATGTTTCTGCTTCCGTTTCATCAACATCCAAATCCACCAGAACTTCGGTTGCCCCGTCATGTTCTTTGAACGTATAGTTTTCAAAAGCTGGCGCCCATTTTTGCGCTTCTTCGCTTGTCGTATCCTCAACGCCATTGTGAATGATGCCCAGGTGTTCAATGGAAATAAACTCATACCGTTTGTGTTCCGCGATCCGGCTTACCATGCCACCCTCCACGCCGGTTTGAGGATCAGGCCCAAGAAAAAGCATCTTTGATCCCCTGCTCCAGTCGCCTTTGTAATACGAGCCTGGGTTAAAGACAGCTGTCCATTCGCGATAGGGCTTGTCATCCAGCATGGCATGCCACACTTTTTCCTTTGGCGCGTTGATGAAAACTGAGAAATGGTTTTTTTGCATAGCTCAAGACTCCCTTATTCCATGGGTGTTACCAGTTGGAAATAATTACCATCCGGGTCGGCAAGGGTGGCGATCCATCCGCCTTCCATTTCGTAAGGCTCCCGGACGACCGTAGCTCCGAATGCTTTGATGCGCTCAAACTCCTCCTTGACCTCGCGAGTCTCAAAATTAAACATGACACGTCCAGGATCTTTTGCTCCGCCCCCCATCTCGGAATGATCCAGGATGGACAAGTAGGCTGCGCCTGCTTGCCAGCCATAGAAGCCATATTCTTCATCCGCCATTCCGGCCGGCTTTCCGAAAACTTTTTCATAAAAAGCCGCCATTGTTTTGAGTTGCTTCGTTCCAATCATGACTGAGTTCAGGTTAAGCATATTCCGCGGTCCTTTCTGTCTACCATCCGCCCGGATGGAATGTGTTTGCTGGCGTTGTGTTGTCATCCGTACGGTGTACATGCTTGTTTATAATAACACTATTTATATCTAAATTATCCAATTGAATCGCACCCGAAAAGCCAGTCGCGCCTTGCGGGCCACGCAAAACGAACTTGTGTCATTCCCGAAGGACATCGGGACGATGTGCGAGCGAGCGTTCTTTGCGAGCGAAGCAATCTCCTGGCGAGCCGAGGAACAGACCTTGGGGGAGATTGCTTCGTCGCTACGCTCCTCGCAATGACACGAATTACCAAATAAGTGAATAAACAACCATGGGCGAGCAAAACGATGGCTGGAAGAATTTTTATGAGCGACTGGGCCGGCGTGAGCCCCGGACCTGTTCAGAAAGGTGATGGACATTCTCGAAACAGAAGGTCATCTTCCATTGCACGGCTTTCACCATATACCTCGCTATACATCAGGTAGGTTTCATCCCAGCGCTCTGCTTGCGGTAGTTGGGTGACGATGCACACCTGTGATCCAGAAGGCTTTCCGGCTGGCCCGGGTGGTTGTGTCACCACAACATCACCATCAAACGCGGCGCGCGTCTGGTAAATATATTCCCAGGGAACTTCCACCCCACTCAACGTCAGCACAAAATCGTTGCGCCACCACTTTCCCCCGTCAATTGTGGCAATGGCTACCAGCGAACCGATAATCAACAAATAATTCAAGATCAACTCAACGCGACTTGCACGCAAAACCAGACCTCCTATACCAGTAATGTGTGACCATTGTAACCACGAAGGATGGGAAATCAAGGCGGTTTGTAAAAAAGATTTCTATATATAATGTTAACGATCGAAGTTTATAAGGCATTCTCGGTTGTACTATACACAAAGGAATGTTGATAGAGGAACGATATGGTATTTGCGAGTATTCCGTGTCCAAGATGTGGTTTGGAAGGGCAACTTGAATTCCATTATTGTCCAAAGAGTAAGAAAGTATTTCTTTTATGTGATGAATGCCTAAGTATCTGGCTAAATCCTCAAAGAATGGATGAAGAAGAAATCGATCCACCCTGGTATGATATTGACACTTTTGGCCGAACCGATTCGCCCGGTGAAGTTTTTATTACTGAGGTGGGTTGCTCTTATAAGGAGTCCAGAGAGGCCACTGTTGCAGAAATAATTCAATATGGTTGGGGTGAATATATTAGGAAATAACGAAATTTCTCGGAGGTTCATAGACTTTGTTATCCCCGTATGGGGCACGCAATTCCGGAGATAAGCACCCCCAATTTCTTAATGGCACTGGCGAAAATCGTCGGGTTTCGCAAAACTCTTACCCGGGCTACAACTCATATGATCGAGATTGATTGCGCCATGCATGTATCAGAATCGGAGAAAAAATTGCAAACCCAGATCGACGTATTTGGTATATTACTTATAACTACAGTAGTAATTACAATATGGTTATATGGCGCCTATATGCACAAACATGGTAATTCCACCTTTTCTAGTGAAATGATATTACTCCCAAAGTTTATTTGCATTGTTTTCGGCAACCTAACTCAAAGTAGGAAGTTACATTATCCCTCAATGTTTGCTCAATTACTATTTTTGATAATTGGGATTATCTATTCTCTTTATGAAGTCGGCTCAATTTCACGAAAACAGGTAAATGACGGCTTATCGTACGTAGTGGTAATCTTTTTGTTGATAGCACTTGGTATAACTGTATTACGCCGAAATAAGCAAGATTGAAATATCAAAACTACCCCGGGCGTTTCCACTTTCCGCGGTTATCATCAGACGATGCAGGATGGTGCGTTGGCGGCGCATCATAGCCTGCATAATTGTGCTTGAAATGTATTCACGCTTTTATCGAGCCGCCAACAGCACCCTACAACTGGGTAAATGTGCGGTGCGGCTACCCCGGGCGTTTCCACTTGCCGCGGTTATCCTCGGCGGGTGGGCGGCCGAACAGCCGCAGCAGCGCGGCGCGCGCGGCGGAGGGGCTGATCGCCGGGTCGAGCGTCAGGCCGCGCAGCACGGCGCGGTAGAGCGCGGCCATCTCGGCCGGCGCCAGGCCCGCGGGCAGCCCGGCAGCGAAGATGCGCTCCAGGTGCGCATCCTGCTCACGGCGCGCGGCGGCCAGGTCGAGGTCCAGCGCGCGTAGCGCGTCCGGCTCGGATTCCATCGCGGCCAGCAGATGCTGCGCCCCACGCCGGCGCTCCAGCAGGGCGATGCTGCCTTCCACCAGCGCGTCCACCCGCTCGCGCGGCAGGCCGGGCAGGGAGGCAGCGGCGGCCAGCACGGCAGTCTGCTCGTTCAGCGCGCCGCGGACGATCTCGGCCAGCACGGCTTCCTTGGTGGAGAAGTACCAGTACAGGCTGCCGACGCTCATTTCCGCTTCGGCGGCGATATCGCTGATGCGCGCGGCATGGAAGCCGCGCCGCGCAAACACCACCTCCGCCGCCGCAAGAATGCGCGCGCGGCTGGCGGCGCGCATGCGTTGGTTGGCCTCCCGCGTCTTCGCCATGAAGGTATTGTACTCCAGGAAGGGGAGAGGCATGGGGGCGGGGGGAAAAGCTGGTCGCGCTGTGCGGGCCACGCAAGACGATACTATGTCATTCCCGAAGGACACGAACTATCATATAAGCATCACGAATACCACGAATTTATTTAAGGATTTATTCGTGGCATTCGTTCAATTCGTTCCTATTTGTGATAACTGATTGCCAAATATTTAAATCACGAATAGGAACGAATTACACAAATTTCACGAATATAAAACTTAAAGAAAATTCGCTACGTTCGTTTCATTCGTGCAATTCGTGATGCTTTTTGCCTACTACTGTTTATCTATTTTCCGTAGACTACTGCACGCTTTCGGCGATGGCGATCATGTCTTCGCTCGTGAGGCGCGGCGCGGAGGTGTCGGACGCATAAAAGCGCACGGTGATTTTGAGCCGACCGGTCGTCCATTCTAGGAACAGCGCGGCATCTGCCTCATAACGGTCGTTCACCATCGACCCGCGCGCCAGCAACCCATCATATCCGTTGATCTCCACTGTCTCGAGGGCCTCGGGTGGGTATCCATCCCACACGGTTTGCGTGCTGATGTGCGGCGTCTGGAACACCAGCAGGCTAGTGCCAGTGGAGTGCCGCGAGGCACCCGCTGGTTCGTAGAACAGCACCACCAGTTCCATGCTGGGATCATACGCCGCGCGGCTGAAGATGAAGCCTTCCGGCAGCAGCGACGGCGCGACCACAATATACCCGGCCTGCTCCTGCGCCTGCTCGAGGGTCAGGTGTTGCAGGTCAAGCCGCTGCGGGTAGGTGGGGAACGCGACGCGAGTTCCCATTGCCACTTCCACCATCGCCTGCATATCCTCGGGCTCCAGGTAGGCCGGGCTGAAGGTCTCGTTGACCCAAAACTCGATCGTAAAGGTGAAGCCGTCCTGCTGCCAGCGGAAGGTGTGCACCGGCGCGTCCGCGGCCCATTGTTGCTGGTCCGCGTCCGCCGCGGTGAACCACGATCCTTCCACCACCTCCACCGGGCGGCCGTCAATCTCGATCTGCTCCGCGGCCGCGCTCTGGCCGATCACGTCCTCGGGAGGCGTGGTCTGCTGCGAGAAGATGAACATCTCACCTGATTGATAGGGATGGTATTTGTAGATTTGCTGCACCAGCCCGCCGGAGGGAAGGTAGATCACGTCGGTCAGGGCATAACCGCGTGGGGCGCTGGGCAGCGAGCGGATGGCAAAATCCACCACCGGCTGGATCTCGGCCAGGCTGACAGCCCAGATGCTCCCATCCTGCTGCCGCCGCGCCCCTTCCGGCAGCGGCGTGGCTGCGGATGTGGAGGCGGGCGGGGTTTTGGCCTCCACCAGCGGAAGCAGCCGTGTTGGAGCGGGGGTGATGGTGGTTGGGATGGCCTGGGTGGCAACGTCAGCGGGCAAGGGCAGGCTGTCGCTGCCCGCGCGGGTGAAGAAGCGCAGCAGGCTTTGCGCGGTGGCTTGACCCTGCGGGCTGCTCAGAAAGATAATGGTCATGGCCACCACCGCTATGGAAATATAACCTGCGGCGCGCGCAAGGGTCGATGGATTGCGTTGCGGCATCTTTCGAGGGCTTACGCGCTGGCGTAGCGTCTCCCAGGGGTCATGATCGGCAGGAACGCCCTGCTCCGCCAGGTGCTGCAACAGCCGTCGTTTCTGGTCGTCAGTCTTCATGGGTTTCCTCCAGCGCTGATCTCTCCGCGAAAGTCTGTTCCTGGCTGCGTCGCGTAGAATGCGGTAGTAACAGGGCGCGTAGTTTTTCGCGCGCAGCATGCAGGCGCCATTTCACCGTCGATTTTGGCACGCGCTGCGCCTGGGTGATTTCCGTCTCACTCATCTGTAGATAGTACTTCATCACCACCGCGGCGCGCTGCTCGGGGGCCAGCCGGCCCAGCTCTCGCCAGACCGTTTGCTGAAATTCTTTCGCCTGGAGCAAGTCTTCTGGCGTGGGGCGCGGATCGACCAGCCAGGCTTCGAGCGAGAAATCCGCATCGCCATCCTCCAGTGGAAGAAAACGCCGCTGTTTACCAGCCGCCTTGATCGAATCGTTGACCACCATGCGGTAAAACCACGGGCCAAAGCGGTCTGACGCGAGCTGACCAATTTTTTCGCTGGCGCGCAGAAACGCGGTTTGCACGATGTCTTCGGCCTGGTCGCGGTCTTGCAGGATCAGATAGGCGGCGCGCACGGCGGGAAAGTAGTAAACCTGCACCAGCATTTCCAATCCGCGCAGGTCACCCTTTTTCAGTAGCGCGATAGCCTGGAGTTCGTCCATAACGTTTCCTTCCACGGCGAGGGGATGATGGGCTTACAGATAGTTGATCCTTTGCTGGCAGAAAAAGTTAGTGGCAAACGGCGGAAACCCATCACGAATTGCACGAATGGGACGAATGAAACGAATTTTAAAAAGATTTATTCGTGAAATTTGTGTTATTCGTTCCCATTCGTGATGTAAAAATTTTGGCATTCAGTTATCACGAATACGAACGAATAACACGAATGCCACGAATAAAACTTTTAAAAATATTCGTTAAATTCGTCCCATTTGTCCTATTCGTGATGCTTTTTTCTTTCACCTCGTATTCGTGATGCTTTTCCCCTCCTACACCGTCTCATATCCCGGATCGACGGGAAGATCGGGTTGGAGGGCGGCCTGGGTGGCGAGCTGGTCGCAGCGCTCGTTTTCGGGGTGGCCGGTATGGCCGCGCACCCACTCGAACCGCAGATCGTGGCTGGCGGCGGCTGCCAGCAGCCGCGCCCACAGGTCGGCGTTGGGCACCGGGCGGCCGCTGTTAACCCAGCCACGCTGCTGCCACCGCCGCGCCGCGCCGCTGCCCAGCCCGTGGATCAGGTAACGCGAATCGGCCACCAGGGTGACGTGGCACGGCTCGGTCAGCGTCTCCAGCCCGGCGATGCAGGCCATCAGCTCCATGCGGTTGTTGGTGGTCAGCCGGAAGCCGCCGGAAAGCTCGCGGCGCGCCCCGCGGCTGATCAGCACCGCGCCCCAGCCGCCCGGCCCCGGGTTGGTGATGCAGCCGCCGTCGGTATACAGCGCCACCTCGGGCCAGCCGGCCGTGTCGGTGTGCCCGGTCTGCAGCAGCGGTGCGAACAGGCCCAACTGCTCAACCTGCGGCGTGGGGACCTTGCCCGCCAGAAAATCCTCGGCTTCGCGGCGCGTGGCAAAGCCTTTGTATTCCGCGCCGGCGAACCCGCTCACCTGCGCCAGCGTCTGCTCCCAGGTGGTGTAGATCCCCGGCGTCCGCCCGCGCCGCACGGCATAATACTTGGGTTTCATAACCTCATTTTACAAGAAAAAGAGTCATTATAAAAAAGGGAAAAAGCTTAATCACGAATAAAAGCCGAATAAAACCCAATGGCACGAATAAAGCTCTTATATATTTTTAAGCTCTATTCGTGTCATCCGGTTTTATTCGGCTTTTTATTCGTGTTAACGCTCTTTTCACTTCCGATTAATTAACACCAGTCCGAGGACGCACAACACCAGGCCGGCGATCTGCGCCAGAGAGAGGCGCTCTTTGAACGCCAGCACGCCGACCGGCAGCAGCACCACCGTCACCGCGGCGTTGGTGACCAGCGCCGCCAGGCTGATATTCCACCCGGCGCGGTAGGCCAGCAGAAACGAGATTTCGATGCCGAGGATGGCAACCCCCATGCCCACGCTGGCCCAGTTGAGCTGGCGCAGGGCCTCGCCCAGCCCGGTCTGGAGCGGGAAGAACGGCAGCAGCAGCAGCGCCAGTATCATGGCGGTGATGTAGGTGACGGTGATGCTGATCAGTGGGTGCGCTGTGGGCGAAACCGAGCGCGTCACCAGGTGGTAGACAACCGAAGAGAAGATGGCCAGGGCCATCGAGAAGGCGTACATCATGGCAGGTGCTCGCTTTCGCTGCATGGGGGTTCAGGGGATCAGGCGCGCCCAGTCGATGTTGGGGTAGATGCGGTTGGGATCGCCGGCGTCAATTTTGACTGACAGCGGGCTGCCGGGTTCCAGATGCGCCTGCATCACCGGGTCGACCAGCCACTCGACGGCCGCGGTGTACGGCTCGGCGCCGGGAGGCTCGACCCGCAGGGTCAGGCGCGCGCGCAGCCGCTCGCCGGCCGGGTTGGTTTCCATCACCCGCGCGCTAACGATGGTGGCTGCCGCCGGCACCGCGCGCCGCATGTTCTCTTCCAGCGCCTCGCGCGCCTCATACGCCTTGACCGCCGCGCGGTTCTGGCTGATGCGAAAGATCACCGCCAGCACAAAGGGGATGACGATGAGCAGGAGAAAGACAAAGGTGATGATGCTGTACAGATCCACGGCCAGCCTCCTGGTTGATTGTACCGGAAAAAGCGTTAACACAAAAAAGCAAAAAAGCGTTAACACGAATAAAAGCCGAATAAAACCAAATGGCACGAATAGAGCTTTTTAAATATTTTTAAGTCCTATTCGTGTCATTCGGCCTATTCGGCTTTTATTCGTGTTAACGCTCTTTCCCCCCATAATTCATAAAGGCTCATCTCAAGGTGTTGGTGTCCCGCATTCCAACTCCGCGAGCACGGATTGTGCTTCGCTCCCGAGCGTATCCGCGGCGATGCGCTGCCACAGCTTGCACAGGATTGGGCGCATCAGCGGAGTGATGGCGTCGGATTCCTGTGTCAGTTCGCGCGCGCGGGGCCAGTCGCCGGTGTGGGCGTAGCCCTCGATGAACGGCAGGC
>CALDSL010000041.1 GCA_937920255.1 uncultured Anaerolineaceae bacterium
AAATCGGTTTTGAGGGTGTGGCCTTCCAACTGCTTGCGCATTTTGGAGACCACGCTCATGGCGATCTCGCCGATGGCATTCCAGCGCATGTGCGGCTCGAGCGCGCCGGACTCGATGCGCGACATGTCCAGCAAATTGCCCACCAGCCGGTTGAGGTGGTCGGTCTCTTCTTCGATGGTGGCCAGCAGGTCATCCCGGGCGGGGCTTTCCCACGGCACGGCGCGGCTGCGCAGGCTGGAAACCGAGGCTTTGATCGCCGCCAGCGGCGAGCGCAGTTCATGCGACACCGAATTGAGCAGCGATGATTTGAGACGGTCGCTTTCTTCCAGCACGCGCGCCTTGTTTTCGCCGCGCGCCAGTCGAATGCGTTCCAGCGCCAGCGCGCCCTGGCTGGTGTACGCTTCCAGCAGCCGCTCCTCTTCGGCGGTAAGCTGCGGCCGGTGCAGCCACAGGCGCAGCTCGCCTTCGCGGCTGCGCGCGGTTTTGAGCGGAATCGTCTTGTGTGGCGCTTCGGCCGGGGCCTGCCCCTCGGGCAGGTTGATGGTGAAGGCCGCCCCGCCGCGCGGTTCCTCAATCGATACTTCCACGCGCTCGCCCTGGAACGTTTCCAGCGTGTTTTTGGCCAGCGCCCAGCCGATCTTTTGCGCGGCTTGCAGCCCGGCCAGCGCCGAGATCAGTTCGTACATGCGCGTGGCCTCCCACTCGCGCCGGCGCGCCATGCGAATGCCTTCGCGCGCCTGGCCAATCAACTGGCTGGTGACCACGGACACGATCAAAAAGATGATCAGGGTGATCACGTCCTGCGTGGCGTGCACCTGGAAGGTGCCGTATGGCTGGAGGTTGTAGTAATTGAATACCAGGAAGGCCAAAAACGCGGCCAGGATGCCGGGCGTCAGCCCCCACAGCACCGTGCTGACCATCACCGGCAGCAGATAGATCAGCACGATAATTTGGATCGACAGGTAGGTTTTTAACGGCTGCAAAATCTGGCTGGTGAGCATCACCAGCAGAAATGCGGCCAGGTGCGGGAACACAAACCGCACAAAGGTTGTCTTCAGGAAATTCATGCGACCTCTAACGGATGTATTGTAACAGTTCTTCCGCCCAGCGGTCGATTGCCTCCCAGTCGCGGTGATCGCCCTCTTTCCATACCCCCAGCAGCACGCTGACGCGAAACTTGAGCCGGTCGGCGAGCGAAGGGATTTTCTGGATATCCAGCGCCCCGGCGAACAGCCCCTCGCTCACCGTCGGCACCATCTGGCGCACGGGTTGCAGAAAGCCGGAAACGTGCTGGCGGTACTTTTCGCCGGCTGGCATGGCCAGGGTCATGCACACCAGGAATGCCGCGAAGGGTTTGCCGCGCAGCGCGGGCTGGTTGGCGCGCACGAAGTGCAGCGCCTCCGGCAGCCACTGGCTGCCGTGAATGGCGCTGCCCGCGATCACCGCGCTGTAGGGGGTCAGGTCTTTTACCGCGCTCATTTCCATCACGTCCACGCGCAGGCCACGCTTGCCCAAGGATTTACCGATCGCTTCGGCCACGCCGGCAGTCGAATCGGCGCGGCTGGCATAGGTTACCAGATATTGTGTGCTCATTGCATACCTCGCGGCTGGGGATATGGTGAAACAACAGGCAACCCGTCCGGGCCAGGGCAAGCTGCGTATTGTTTCCGTCAGAACATTGGTGGGGATGAATCCATTATACATCGCTGGACGGATAAAGCGCATTACAGTTTCGTTGGAGCGGTGCGGGAAACCATGCAATGCCCAATCTTTCATTCTTGCTTGATCGTTCGTATCGTTGCAAGACAATGTGCCTTGAGTGGCCTTTGTAGAGACGCAAGATTTGTTCGTTACCCGGCGGTTTATCGTGGCTTTGTAGCGTGCGCCTTGGCGCACCAGGATGGCCGTTTACGCACTGATGCAAAGTGAAAAGCGCTCATGCTATCGGCGTATGGGTGATAACCGCCATCCTGGTGCGCCAAGGCGCACACTACAAAGCCTCTTATTAATTGTCGGGTAGCTAACAGATCTTGCGTCTCTACCTTATTA
>CALDSL010000042.1 GCA_937920255.1 uncultured Anaerolineaceae bacterium
TGGTGTTCCATGTTCCTCCTTCTCAGAATACGGCAGCGGCTGGCCGGTCGCGATCCACTCTTTTGCCAGGGATTTGCGCGCCCGGAACAGGCGGCTTTTGACAGCGCTTACGCTCATGCCGAGCATCTGACCAATTTCTTCGTCCGAAACGTCGTACCAGTAACGCAGGATGATGGCAGCGCGGTCCTGCGAGGGTAAATTTTCTAACAAGCGGTGCAATTCTTCATTCTCCATCTGCTTCGCTACAACTTTTTCCGGATGGGGGATCGAATCGGGGATGGTTTCCTCGGGCAGAACCTCCACGGATACCACCGCCAGCCGCCGCCGGCGCTGCAAGTCAATGCAGTAGTGCGCGGTGATGGCCAGCAGCCAGGTGAGGAATGGGCGCTGCGGGTCGTAACGTTTCAGGCCCTGGTAGGCGCGCCAGAAGCTCTCCTGCGCCGCGTCTTCGGCCTCCTGCGGGTCTCCCAGCATGCGATAGCAAAGGTTATAGACCGGCCTCTGGTATGTTTCCACCAGAACGGTAAAGGCTCCGTCGTCCCCCTGCATTGCTTGCCGGACAAAGTCCGCATCCGTGTTGCCCACCCATTGCTCCTGTTATTGATGATCTACACTAATATACGCAAGCTGCGCTGGAAAGTTGCGCGCCGTAGGATTTGCACATTTATTGCGGTATACGCGTATAATATCGCAATTCAGGAGGGAACATATGAATTTTGACCGCCCGCATCGAAGGCTGAACCTGCTCACCGGCGAATGGGTTCTGGTGTCGCCGCACCGCGCAAAACGCCCCTGGCTGGGACAGGTGGAAAAGACGCCGCCGGAAGATCTTCCGCAGTACGACCCCGAGTGCTACCTGTGCCCGGGTAACCGGCGCTCGGGCGGGATCATGAACCCACCGTATGACGGCACGTTTGTGTTTGACAACGATTTCGCCGCGCTGCTGCCGCTGGAGGGCAACGAAAGCAGCGACCCGGGCAGCCTGCTGGTGGCGCAGAGCGAAGCCGGGGTTTCGCGGGTGATTTGTTTTTCGCCGCGCCACGATCTTTCGATCCCGCTGCTCTCACAGGCGGAACTGGAAGCGGTGGTACGCACCTGGACAGAGCAGTATCTGGATCTGGGCGCCAAAGACTTCATCCACTCGGTGCAGATTTTTGAAAACAAGGGCGCGATGATGGGCGCGTCGAACCCGCACCCGCACAGCCAGGTGTGGGCCACCTCGCACCTGCCCAACGAGACGGTGAAAGAACTGGAGCGCCAATCGGAATACATGCATGAGCATGGCTCCTGCCTGCTGTGCGATTATCTGCGCGCCGAGCTTGCCAGCGGCGAGCGCATCGTCGCCGGCAACGACACGTTCACCGCGCTGGTGCCGTACTGGGCGGTATGGCCGTTTGAAGTCCTGCTGATCTCTCACCGCCACTTCGGCAGCATGGCCGATCTGACGCCGACGGAAACCGGCGGCCTGGCGGATATCCTCCGCCAGGTGAGCACGCGCTACGACAACCTGTTTGAGATCAGCTTCCCGTACTCGATGGGCTTTCACCAGACGCCGACCGACGGCAGGGAATACCCCGCCCAGCATTTTCACGCGCATTATTACCCGCCGCTGCTACGCTCGGCCACGGTGCGCAAATTCATGGTCGGGTTTGAACTGCTGGCCATGCCGCAGCGCGACATCACTCCCGAGACGGCCGCGCAGCGGCTGCGCGATATGAGCGCGGTGCATTACCTGCTGCGGTAAATGACACAGAAACGTTTACGTGGGCCGCATAACGCAACCGGCTTAGATACACGTAATCATTAACCCCCGTTGGGGAAGATGACCTCTTCCTTGCCGGACAGCTTTTCCTGAATGCGTTCCACCACAATATTGAGATGCCTGGGCTTGTGCACGAAATCCAGGTCGTTGGTTTGCAGCGTGAGCACCGGGCACAGGTCGAAGTTGTGCATCCAGTCGTCGTAGAAGCTATCCAGCAGGCTGAGATAATCCTGGCTGATGCCGGTTTCCATGTTGCGCGCCCGGCGCTGGATGCGCTGCATCAGCACGTCCACCGGGGCTTTCAGGTAGATCAGCAGGGAGGGGGCCGGAAGGTAGCTCACCAGCAGGTCGAACACGCGCCGGTAGGATTGGTAGTCCAGCTCGGTCAGGTTACCCATGTGGTGCAGGGCGCGCGAGAAGATATAGGCGTCCTCGTAAATGCTGCGGTCGATGATGGCCGAGCGCGGGTCATTCCACATCTCCAGGTGCTGCTGGGCGCGGTGTCCTAGGAAGTACACCTGCAGGTGAAACGACCAGGCGCGCATGTCGGCGTAGAAATTCGGCAGGTAGGGGTTATCGGCCACGGATTCAAAAGCGGTGCGAAAGCCAAGCCGCTCGCCGATTTTTTCGGTGAGGGAGGTCTTGCCAGAACCGATATTGCCTGCGACCAGGATCAATCGTTTGGGCATGGGGTACCGTCCGAGTGTTGAGGATAGGAACTATTTTAACGTATTTGCGCAGAATCGAAAGTGCACAAGAGGTTTTGCTAAGATAATTGGTTGCTTTATACGGGCCACGCAAAGTTATCGAATCTCGCACCGTCCCGGCGTCCTTCGGTGAAGACGCGAAGTCGCGAAGAAAACTTTAAGAATAATTCCTTCGCGATTCCAATGCGCTAATCATCACGAGCGACCGATCAAACGAGCCTCCGCATCAAACGTCCCAAAAAGGTTGACACTGCTCTGAATGGCTGTTATAGTTCGGTGCAATGACTTCCCCAACTATGATGTACGGTATTTATATTATTCTGGACCTTCCTGGCGCTACGCTTTCCGGGTGAGGAGCAAGTTCGTGTACCAGTAGAAAAACTGGGTTCCAATGCAAACAGAGACCTTCCCGGGAACACGGGAAGGTTTTTTGTTATCTTTTATCTCGTGAGGAGAATTTTGGTCATGGCAGAGCAAGCGAAACACATTGCAGCAACAAACGTTGCAGAGCGCAGCACCAGCCGGGGCGGCTTCGCCAGCGCCCTGGGTGCGATGCTGGCCACGCTCGGTTCGGCGGTCGGTCTTGGAAATATCTGGAAGTTCCCCTATATGACGGGTGAAAACGGCGGAGCCGCTTTTCTCATTCTGTATATTATTTGCACGCTGCTGGTCGGCCTGCCGGTGATGATTTCTGAGATCGCGATTGGCCGCAAGGCGCGCGCCAATGCTATCGACGCGCTGCGCAAGGCATCACCCAGCCGCAGCCAGCCGTGGTGGCTGATCGGCGCCGCGGGCGCGCTGGCGGCATTTTTGATCATGGCCTTTTACACCGAAGTGGCCGGGTGGGTGTTCGCTTATATTTTGAAGGCCGTCACCGGCGAAGTGCTCTCCACCGATAAAACCGTCACCGTGGCCGCCTTCAACGACCTGGCCACCAACCCTGTGCTCTCGCTGGTGTGGCAGTGGGTGGTGCTGCTGATTGTGGGTTGGATCATCTTGCGCGGCGTGTCCAAAGGCATTGAGGCCACCACCAAGCGCTTGATCCCGCTCTTGTTTGTGCTGCTGCTCATGGTGGTGGCGCGCAGCCTGACCCTGCCCGGCGCCGCGCAGGGGTTGACCTTCCTCTTCCGCCCGGATTTCTCCGCGCTCACCCGCGACGCGGTTCTGCTGGCGATGGGCCTGGCCTTTTTCAAGCTGTCGATCGGCATGGGGACGATGATCACCTATGGCTCATACTGGCGTGACGATCAGAATATCCCCTCCGTCACTGCGCGGGTGATGTTCTCTGACTTAAGCGTGTCGATCCTGGCAGGCATGGCGGTGTTTCCGGCGGTGTTTGCGTTTGGCTACGAACCGGCCGCGGGGGTCTCGCTGCTGTTCCAGACCATCCCCTCTGTGTTTGCATCCATGCCGCTGGGTGGCGTGTTCATGGTGATTTTCTTTGTGCTCACCGCGGTGGCGGCCACGGGCGCGATGATCTCGCTCTACGAAGTGCCGGTGGCATACCTGGTGGAGCAGATGAAGATGTCGCGGGCGAAGGCCACCATCCTGGTCGGCGTGGCGCTGGCTATGATCGGCTCACTGGCTGCGCTGTCGAATAGCACGCTGGCCGGCGTACAGGTGCTGGGCAAAACCTTCTTTGACCTGTTCGATTACGTCAGCTCGAATATCCTGCTGCCGGTCGGCGGGCTGTTTATTTCGATCTTCGTCGGCTGGGTGTGGGGCAAAGACAACGTGCGCAAGGTGCTGAGCAATTCCGGGGCGCTGCAAAATGCGTTCGTGATCGACGCGCTGCTGTTTGTGCTGCGGTTCGTCACCCCGCCGCTGCTGATTTTGGTGGTGCTCAACGGTTTTGGCGTGTTCTAACGCCAATATGAAAAAGAACCGCCCCTCATTTCACTGTTGAAATGAGGGGCGGTTTTATTTTTCCGATCAGCCTTCGCCCACCTGGACATCCAGGCGCAGCAGCTCGCCGCCGCGCAGGATTTCCAGCGCCAGGGTCTGGCCCACGCTGTCGCGCATCAGCCGCGCCGACAGGCTCTCATGGTCGCGCAGCGGCGTTCCGTCCAGCCCGGCGAGAATATCGCCGACGATCAGGCCGGAACGCTCAGCGGAACTACCGCTTTCCACGCCGACCAGCATCAGCGCGCGGTCCTGGCTGCGCCCCAGCTTGCCTTGCAAGCCTTCAGGCAGCGGAATCACCTGTGTGCGCACGCCCAGGTAGCCGCGCGGCACGCGCCCGCGCGCGCGCAGCAACTCGGCCGTGCTCCACGCCAGCGCGGCCGGGATGGTGATCAGCGTGCCGGAGCTGAAGCCCGAGGTATTGATGCCAAGGATTTCACCGGCCGTATTGATCAGCGCGCCGCCGGAGAACCCGGGGTAAGCGATGGCATCCGTGCGCAGGTAGCGCTCCAGCAGGCTGGCGCGCCCGGTGCGCAGCGGTCCGCCCACCGCGCTGACGATGCCCAGGCTGGCCTGGATCCCTGCCGCTCCCGGCCGGCCCAGCGCCAGCACCAGTTGCCCCACGCGCGCTTCGCGCGCGGCTTGGGCCGCGGGTGTGGCGGCCGGTTCCGCCAGTCGCAGCAGTGCCAGATCGCTGCCCGGGTCGCGCCCGGCCAG
>CALDSL010000043.1 GCA_937920255.1 uncultured Anaerolineaceae bacterium
TCCTCGACGACACACATGCAAATGGATTCTCCTTTCCCTCGCCCGCTACATTTTGTTGACATTCACGGTCGATTATGGCAAAATCCAGACACCATCATAGAGGAGAAGAGACTGATGTCAACACCCAATAAAGTCGGCAAGCGCACGGAAAAGCGTATGCGCCAGGAACGGGCGCAGCGCCGCCAGCGTTTGTTTACCATTCTGGCGGTCAGTATCGCCGCGGTGATTGTCGCCGTACTGCTGATCTGGCCGTACATCCGCCCGGCATACCAGGGCGCCATGGAACGGCCGCAGCCGGTCGAAAAATCGATGGGCGACCCGAATGCCCCGGTCAAAGTGGAAGAATTCTCGGACTTCCAATGCCCGTTCTGCCGCCAGTTCCACACCGAAATGGCGGAAGACTTTGTTCAAAAGTATGTCGCCACGGGGCAGGTGTATTACACCTACGTGCCGTTTAGCTTCCTCGGCCCCGAGTCAGTCCGCGCCGCCGAAGCGGCCTACTGCGCCATGGATCAGGGCAAGTTCTGGGAGTACCACGATATTATATTTGCCAACCAGGCTGGGGAAAATGCCGGCAATTTCAACGACAACCGGCTGAAGGACTTTGCCAGCCAGCTCAAATTGGACACGGCGGCCTTCAATTCCTGCCTGGATAATAATACGTACCAGGAGCAAGTTGCCGCCGACGTGGAGTACGGGCGCGGGAAAGGCATCAACGCCACGCCGTCGTTTATCGTCAATGACGGTACGCCGGTGGATATGAATGGCCTGGAGGCTGCGGTCGAAGCCGCGCTGCAATAGGATTTCCTGGCTTATCATCCAAGAGAAAGACACCCTCGCTGATGGGTGTCTTTTTTTTTCGTATTAGAGCACGAGGGTTTTTGCCCAGGCGCGGATTTTATCCCAATCCCGGCAATCGCCTTCCGGGCCGATATTGAAGGTGCGGTAAATCCAGCGCTCGAATCCCGAGGCTGTTTCTGCGTTCATACCCATGCCCGCAAAAAAAGCCTCACCTACGGGGGTCACCAGCCCGCGTTGCGCATCCAGATAAGCCAACCGCTTTTTGATGCTGCTCTCATCATCGCCCAGATTCATAATATGCACGCAGAACAACGCCACCGGGATCCGGTTCAGCGCCTGCTGCTGGCCTTCGACAAATGACACCGCTTCGGGCAGCCACTGGCCGCCGTTGACCGCGCTGCCGAGCACGACTGCCCGGTAGCCATCCAGGGCAGGCGCATCCTTCAGCGGCTTTACATCTACGGCATAGCCGCGCGCCGCCAGCGTTTCGCCAATGGTCGCCGCGACACCGACCGTGGACCCTGTGCGGGTAGCATACCCGACCAGAATTTTCCCAGACGCGCCACTTTCCTGTCCAAAGACGTACGTGGGGGTCTCCACATTCGCTTCCTGTGCTGGAGTAGATCGCTGGGAGCAACCTTCGACGGCAATGACAGCCGTAGCGCCCAGTCCAACCCCACACAGTTTCAGAAACGCTCTTCGGGTTACTTTTTTTGTTTTCATTCGCGCTCCAGATCAGCTAATAGATCCCCAATGCCTGGAATACCAGCACCAGCAGCGGCGCGATGATCAGCGCCGGGAGGAAGTTTCCGCTGCGGATGGGGCGGATTTCGAGCAGGCTGCCGATGGCGATGGCCAGCAGGATGATCCCGCCCGCGGCGGTCATCTCGGTCATCATGTCCGGCGTGATCGAGGTCTGCGCCTGGGCGGCCAGCAGGCTGATGCCGCCCTGGTAGACCAGGATAATCAGCGTGGAGAACAGCACTCCCACCCCCAGCGTGGACGCGAATGCCAGCGCGCCAAAGCCATCCAGCACCGATTTCACCGCCAGGGTCTGGTAGTTGCCGGTCAGCCCGTCTTCGATCGAACCCAGAATGGCCATCGGCCCCACGCAGAACACCAGCGAGGCAGTCAGAAAACCGCGCACAAAGCGGTTATCGCCCTCGCCGGCGCTGCCGCGCGCGAAGCGCGCTTCCAGCCAACCACCCAGGCGGCGCAGCCCGGTTTCGATCTGCCACCACTCGCCCAGCAGCGCCCCCACCAGGATCGCTCCCAGCACCACCAATTGGTTGTGGCTGCCGCCAAAGCTGATGATGCCATAGCCCAGCGTAAACAGCCCCAGGCCGGCCACCACGGTCGACTTCAACTGCTCGGGCAGGCGGTTTCCGAGCATCAGACCCAGCGCGCCGCCCACCAGCACGGTGATGACATTGATGATCGTACCGGTCATTCCGCGCCCGCATCCTTTGCCAGGGTGGACTGGTCAAAACCGCCCAGCATGTTTTCGTAGATCTCCAAAACAAAGATCAGCGATGATAGACGGTTGAGATAGCGCATCAGCGCCTGGTTCTGCACCCAGCCGTTGTGCGAAAGCTCCACCACACGGCGCTCAGCGCGGCGCACCACCGCGCGCGCCAGGTCCAGCGCCGCGCCGGCGGGCGTGTCGCCGGGCAGGATGAAATCTTTGGGCGCGGGCGCTTTCTGGTGAATGGCCTCGGTCTGTTCTTCCAACCACAGCACATGCGATTCCTCAATGGTGCGAAAACGCGCGGCATTTTCCGGGGTGGCGGCCACCTCTGCCATCAGCGCGTACAGGTGGCGCTGCGTCCTGGCCACAATCTCGCGCGTGCCGGCGTCACGGCAGGCAGGGCGCGCCACGCCCAGGCAGGCGTTGGCCTCGTCCAGCGCGCCCAGCGCCTCCATAATGGCATCGTTTTTGGGAACCCTGCCCTCGCCCAGTACGCCTGTATAACCGTCATCACCGCCGCGTGTAAAGAATGGAGCCATTCTTCCCTCCCGGGTCAATTGCGCCTCATTTTTGAAGTGTTTGGAAAATGCCTGCTGGATGATCCAGCAGGCATATCTTATCACATCCGCTGCCCCGAAGGCAGGTTTCGCGTACTAGTCGGGAAACGCGACGTACAGATACCAGTACGGGTCCACCGGGAACCCGGCGGAAACCTCCGGCTCCCAGATGAACTGCCCCGGCCGGGTGACGGCGCGCAGCCGGCTGTCCATCGCCGCCAGGGCTTCCTGCTCCACCGGCGCGGGCTGGACGCCGGAACGCTGCTCGAGCAAATCCAGCATGGTGCGCCAGCGCGCCTCGAAGGCGTAACCACTGCTGCGCGCGGGCTTACTGGAAAGCGTTTCGGACAGCGCGTCCTGCCACAACCGCAGCCGGGCGCCATACTCGCGCTGCGCCTTGCGCGACCAGCCCACCTTCCACTGGCTGCGCACCGCGTCTACGCTGGAGATCAGGCCAAGCAGCTCGGCTTGCTGCGGTTCAGGCCAGCGCACGGCTGTGAGCCGCGCGATGCTCAATTCCACCGTGCCCAGTGAGAGCTGGGCCATGCCATGCGGCCCACTCCCGCGGGTCAGCGACCAGTACACATCCGGGCCAAGCACAAACCGTTCGAGCGTTTCACTGGCTTCGCGTAAAACGTTCCAATCCTGCTGTAAAAATTCCGCCATCCTCCCTCCCTACTGTCCAGGCTCTGGTGTTTCAACGCTGGCCGCGGCCGGCACGGCGTTCAAATGCCACTGCGTGACCGTACTGAAGCGGTCGCTGGAGTCGAACAACGGACCCATGCGCACGCCCTGCACATCTTCGCTAACACCGTAATTATAGACTGGATAGTAGAGCGGGAGAGCCGGAAGTTCGTCGGCAAAAATCACCTGGAAGTTGCGGTACAACCGGGCGCGTTCCGCCAGATCGGTGGTGACGCGCGCCTGTTCCAAATACTCGCTGGCCACCTTCTGGTTCCACTGGGTGTAGTTCTGGCCGTTGGTGGCCTGCACCGAATCCCAGAACGGGTATGGATCGGGGTCGGGCGAGCGGGTGAAATTCATGTCGACCAGCACGGCGTCAAAATCGCGGGCCTGCAGGCGCTCGGAGACAAGCAGATCGTATGGAACCGCTTCCAAATCCACCTGCGCATTCAGATCAGCCCAGTACTTCCGCAGCGCTTCAGCCACCGCGGCGTGAATGGCATCATCCGGGTAGAGCAGGGTAAAGGCCAGCTCAACGCCTTCACTGGTGCGCACTGTGGCGCCTTCTTCCAGCAGAAAACCGGCTTCGACCAGCAGGTTGCGCGCCGCTTCGGGATCATACTCCTGCCGCTTCAAGCCTTCATAATAGGCCCAGGTGCCGGGGAATACCGGCCCGTCGGCCACGATGGCCTGGCTGTTCAGCACGCGGTCGACGATCCACTGCCGGTTGATGCCCATGAACAGCGCTTTACGCACGATGATATCCGACAGGAATTCCGCCTGCTGGCTCTTCAAATTGAAAAACACCATCGCCTGTTCGGGTTTGCGGCCGGTGTACAGCGCCAGTTCAGGCTCGGACAGCGCGCGTTCGAGCACATCCGTGCTGATGTAGCTGATGCCCTGCACCTGGCCTTCCTGGTAGGCCGACATCGCCGCGGCGGAATCGGAATAGTAACGGAAAATGATCTGGTCGAGGAACGGCACGTCGCCGTAGAACTCGTCGAAGCGGCGCAGTACAATCCCGGTCACCTGCTCGTTCTCGACCATGGCGCGCTCAAAGCGGAATGGGCCGCTGCCCACCGGCTGGAGGTTGAAAGGGCTGTCAACGATCTGTTCGACCGGCAGCGCGCCGAGCAAATGCTCGGGCAAGATGCCTACGGACAGGTAATCCATAAACGGCGCAAACGGTTCCGGTAGCTGGAATTGCACGTCCAACCCCTCGCCGACGACTTCCACGCTGTTCCAGAACTCGCTCAGGTCAGCGGGGATGTATTCGCTCTCCTGGCGCAGCAGGTTGACGGTAAAGAGAACATCCGCGGCGGTCAGATCCGCGCCGTCATGCCACTTGATGCCCTCGCGCAGCTTGAAGTTGTATAGCAGGCCATCTTCCGAAAGACCCCAGGTTTCCGCCAGGTCAGGCTGCGGCAATCCACGCGCGTCAAAACGCACGAGGCCGCTGAAGATCAGGCGGTTGATATCCCGGTCGGCGCTATTGTACTGGTCGAACAGCGGGTTCAGCCGTTGCAGCGACCCTACCAGCGCTTCGGTGTAGATGCCCCCCTGCTCCGGTTCGGCCGTCGTGAACGGCGTCAGGCTCTCGCCCGGCTGCTCGGCGATGAGCAGCACACCCACCACCAGGCCGGTCAGTAACAGGATGATCAGTTGCCAGCGTAGTTTCTTCATAGTTTCAATAACAAAAGGGCGAACTCCCCCGATAAAAGGCGAGTCGCCCGGTATAGTTGTTGTTGGGAATGGATAAGGGTGAGCAAAAAAACAGCAAAACCCGGTTACCCGCCGATGATAATGACGATCATGGTCAGAATGAAGAACAGGACACTCAAACCGATGGTGATGTAGAACAGGGTTTTCTCGATGCCGCGCCGGCTGGTAGAGACGCCGCTTGTATCGACGCCGGTCAGCCCGCCCAGGCCAACGCCCTTATTTTGCAGGACCACACTCGCGATCAGGGCGATTGACGTTATAATCAAGGCGATATCCAGATAAGTAACCACGTATTTTCCTCCAGGTTTTTAGAAAGCACGGCAGATTATACCGTTCTTTCTGCAATTTCGTCAATCTCGAATGGAAAAATGGAAGAGATCACCGCCAACATCCACATGCACACAACCTACTCGGACGGCGAAGGCAGCCATGCCGAGATCGGCGCGGAAGCCCTGCACACCGGTATCGATGTGGTCATCGTCACCGACCATAACCTGCTGGTCAGCGGAATGGAGGGCTATTATCAGAAAGACGGCCGCCAGGTGCTGATGCTGGTCGGCGAAGAAGTGCACGACCGCACGCGCGACCCGCAAAAAAATCACCTGCTGGTGATCGGCGCGGGGCGTGAGCTGACCACGTACGCGCGCCAGCCGCAGCAACTCATCAACCAGGCGCGGGCTGCCGGTGGGCTGACGTTCATCGCCCACCCCACCGACCCGGCCATGCGCGCCCTGAACCTGGAGGATATCACCTGGGAAGACTGGAGCGTGGACGGGTACACCGGGATCGAGTTGTGGAACGGCTTTAGCGAGATCAAGACCGTGGCAAAATCCTCCCTGGCGATGCTGTTCTATATCCTCTTTCCCAGGTTGATCGCCAGGGGGCCGATGCGGCCGGCCGTCGAGCGCTGGGACGCGCTCACTGCCGCCGGCAAGCGCGTGGTCGCCATCGGCGGGTCGGACGCGCACGCTTACCATAAAAAGATCGGCCCGCTGCGCCGCCGGGTTTTCCCGTATTCCTTCCATTTTCAAGCGATCAACAATCACCTGCTGGTGCCCGCGCCATTGAGCGGCAACCTGGCGGCTGACCGCAAGATGGTGCTCGCGGCGCTGGCGCAGGGAAATGGTTTCATCGGCTACGACCTGCCGGCCTCCACGCGCGGGTTCCGCTTCAGCGCGCAGGGCCGCGACCGCAGCGCCAGCATGGGCGACGAAATGGCGCTGCAAGATGGCGTCACGTTCCAGATCCGGCTGCCAGACACAGCCGAGTGCCGGCTGTTGCGCAACGGCCAGCCGGTGCAGACCTGGCACGGGCGCGAATTCTGCACGCAGATCGCCAACCAGCCCGGCGTGTACCGGGTGGAATGCTACATCCAATACATGGGCGCCAAACGCGCCTGGATTTTCAGCAACCCAATCTACCTGCGATAGAAAGGGACGCCATGCCTGCCAGTAATAATGTCACCCGGTTGTTAGACGCGCGCAAAGTGCCCTACCAGGCGTTTGAATTGAGCGCGGAAAAACACGGCGCGCTGGAAACAGCCCACCTGCTGGGCGTGCCGCCCGAGACGGTGTTCAAAACCATCGTGGTCAAATGCGAGAAGGGTAAACCCATCCTGGCCGTGGTGCCCGGGCCGAATGAGGTGGACCTAAAACTGCTGGCGGCTGCCGTGGGCGAAAAGAAGGTACACCTGCCCACCCAGAACGAGGCCGAGCAGCTCACCGGGCTGCAGGCGGGCGGAATCTCGCCGCTGGCGTTGATCAACAAAGGCTTTCAGGTGCTGATCGACGAATCGGCGCGCAGTTTCGAGCAGATCCACGTCTCCGGCGGCCAGCGCGGGCTGAATATTCGCCTGCCGGTGGACGCGCTGGCCAGACTGGTCAACGCGCGCTTCGCTGTCATCAGCCGGCCGGAGTAGACCCTAGCCTTTAATCACCGCCACCGGCCGCAGTCGCGCCACCTTGCGCGCGATGCCCGCGCCGGTGACGGTCTTGATCACCTCGTCCACGTCTTTATAGGCCTGGGGCGCCTCCTCGGCCAACCCGGGCAGCGACCCGGCGCGCACGTGGATGCCGCGTTTTTCCAGCGTCCGGCGCAGTTCATCGCCGCGGATTTCCTTCTTGGCCTGGCTGCGGCTGAGCACGCGCCCCGCGCCGTGACAACTGGAGCCAAACGAGCGTTCCATGCTACCCTCAGTGCCCACCAGCACCCACGAAGCGGTGCCCATGCTGCCCGGTACCAGCACCGGCTGCCCGGTGGAGCGGTATTCCTCCGGCAGCCCGGGCGCGCCAGGGCCAAAGGCGCGCGTGGCGCCTTTGCGGTGCACGCACACGCGCATCTGCCTGCCGTCTACGGTGTGGGTTTCCTCTTTGCCCATGTTATGGGCGATGTCATAGATCTGGTGCAGATGCCAGTTGCGCACCTTGCCGGCCAGCACCGCTTCAAACGCCTGGCGCGCGCCGTGCGCCAGAATCTGGCGGTTGAGGAAGGCGTAGTTGGCCGCGGCGCGCATGGCAGCGATGTAGGCTTTGCCCTCGGGCGAATCCATCGGCGCGCACACCAGCTCGCGGTCTGGCAGCTTGATGCCGTAGCGCCGCACGGCCTCCTGGAACTGGGCCACGTAATCGCTGCAGATCTGGTGGCCAAACCCGCGTGACCCGCAGTGGATTTGCAGGGTGAGCATGCCTTCCTGCAGCCCCATCACCTGGGCCGCGCCAGCGTCAAAAACCTGCTCCACCACGTCGACTTCAATGAAATGGTTTCCCGCGCCCAGCGTGCCGAGTTGCGGCCGCCCGCGCGCTTTGGCGCGCGCGCTGACCGCGGCCGGGTCCGCGCCGGACAGCGCGCCGCCCTCTTCCGTGCGGCGCAAATCCTGCTCTGTTGCCAGCCCGCGCTTCATTCCCCAGGCTGCGCCCTGGCGGCAGACCTGGTCGAGTTCGGCGTCGGTGACCGGGTAGCCGCCGTGCGAGCCGACCCCGCTGGGGCAATAGTGATCCAGCGCAGTGGCCAGGTCGCTCAAAAACGGCTCGGCGGCCTCCAGTTCGATGCTGGAACCCAACAGCCGCACGCCGCAGTTGATGTCATAACCGATCGCGCCGGGCGAGATGACCCCATCGGGCAGCGCGGTAGCCGCCACGCCGCCGATGGGGAAGCCGTAGCCCTGATGCATATCCGGCATGACGATAACGTGCCCCACCAGCCCGGGCAGCGTGGCGGCGTTGACCGCCTGCTCGATGGAAAGATCGTCCAGCGAGGCCTCCAGCAGATCGCGCGTGGCGAACAGGCGCACCGGCACGCGCATATCATGGCGAAAGCTGGTGGGGATCTCCCATTCGTAATCGGATATCTTGCGGAAATCTTTGAGCGCAACCATCGCACTCCTCCTTATTGGATTGTTCGTTTTTGTAGCAGCCGGCTCAGGCCAGGTGGTCGCCCCTACAAAAAAACGTTCCTCGTGACTCGCACCCTTCACGGTTCAGAATTGTAGCGAAATCCAACATTCCTGCGGCTTTGCGAGCGTTGGGTTTCGCTGGCGCTCAACCCAACCTACGTTTTTCCATCCCCAATCACACATCAAACACAATCGTCACTTCCAAACCCTGTGACGTTTCCTGCACGTTCAACTTGTGATACGTGACGGCCTTGATCTCTTTGGCGATGGCGCTGCACGGCGCGCCGCCCAGCCGCGCGGAAACATGGCTTGTGCCGGCTTCGATATCAAAGCTGTCGAACACCAGGTATTCCTGCTCGAGAATGAACAGCAGCTCAGACAAAAACGACACCAGCAGGCTTTCCGGGTCTGGCGCGGAGATTTCCAGCTCGCGCTCGGCGCGCGGTTCATCCCGTCGCTCGACGCCCATCAGCAGATACATGCCACGCGCGGCCTGTTCCAAAAGACCAGCCATATCCGGCGCCCAAACCCGCAGCGCCCAATCCGCCGTGTGGCGGTGTTCTTCAAATCCAGTTGGTTCCAATGACCACCTCTTGGGTATAATTATACGGTATGAAGGTCAACCTTGATCGGATCGAAAACCGGCTGCGGGATTTTATCGAAAATAAGATGTTTTTCCCGCGCCGCGGCGACAGCCTGCCGCAACAGTTGGTGAATGCCATGCAGGCCCACCTGTCCGCCGGCCCCAACGGCGTGGCGACCGCGCCGAGCAACTACGTGCTGTCGCTCAACGCGCGCGCCCTGCCGTGGTGGCAGTCCAACCCGGAAGCGCTTGACCGGCTGGCCAGCGAGTTGGAACGCGCTGCGCAAGAGTGCGGGCTGAGCTTTCTCTCACCGCCCAACATCCGCCTGAGCGTGGATAACTCGCTGCCGCCGGACGGGCTGCACGTCAGCGTCACCGCGCCGCAATCCCACGGCTCCACCGCCGCCATCCCCATTCAGCCGGCGCAGGAATTCGACGCGCCGGACGCGCTGCCGGAAGGCGCGTTTCTGATTATCAACGGCGTCGAAAACGTGCCGCTGCGCCAGGGAGTGATCAATATTGGCCGCCGCCTGGAAAACCACATTATCATTAACGACGCGCGCGTCTCGCGCTCGCACGCGCAACTGCGCGCCGTGCGCGGGCATTACATTCTCTTCGACCTCAATTCCAGCGGCGGGACATTTGTCAATGGGCTGCGCGTAACCCAGCACACCCTCAAACCGGGGGATGTGATTTCGCTATCCGGCGTGCCCATCATCTACGGGCAGGAAACGCACACCGCCCAATCCGACACGACCGCGCTGCCCACGGTAAAATGATCCTATGACCGGAACCGTTCTGCTCATTCTACGCATTCTGCTGGCCATTGCCTTGTACACGTTTCTGCTGCGCGCCTTGTACACCATCTGGCGCGATCTTAGCGCGCAGGCCAGCCAGATCAGCGCGCGGCAGGTGCCGGTGCTGCAAGTCAGCTTCCGCGCCGGCGATAGCGAAGTGGTGCGCGAGTTCCACGTGCCGGAGGTCATCATCGGCCGCGATCCTTCGTGCGAGCTCGCGCTGCAAAACGACACAGTTTCTTCCCGCCACGCGCGCTTGAGTTACCACCACAACCAATGGTGGCTGGAGGATTTGCAATCCACCAACGGCACGTTCCTCAACGACGAGCGCGTGTACACGCCGGTGGTGATCATCTCCGGCGACGAAGTGCGCTGCGGTAAGGAAGCCCTGCTGATCGAAATTCTGGCCAGCGCGTAAGCTGGCTTAATCCACGCGACGCCCCACGGCGATCAGCGAGGTGCCAAATGGCAGCCGCCGGCCGGCGTACACCAGGCGCGCCTCGATGCCCAGCACCCAGGCCAGGATTTCATTCACGCCCGGGACGATGCTCAATTCCTGTTCCGAAAGCGCATCGCTGCGCTGGTCGGCGTCCTGCTGCCCGCCGCGGGCTTTCAGCCGGCTGGCCAGCTTGCGGTTGAGCCACACCAGCGGGTAGATGCTCATCATATACGGGCCGAGGTACTCCACCCGAAATCCATTCTCTTCCAATCGCTGGCGCAGTTCGCGCTGCTCGTAGCGGCGCACATGGTGGCTGACCTCATCAAAATAGCTCCACAGGGCTTTGCTGGCCGGGACGGTGAGCACCAGCGCGCCACCGGGCGCCAGCATGGCGCGCAGATCGCGCAGCACGCGGCCATCATCCGGCAGGTGCTCCAGCACGTCAAACAGGCCGATCACCTGAAAGCCTACGGCAAAGGGCGGGTGGTGGATATCGCCCTGCACCAGCCCGCAATCGACGCGCATTTGCGCGTAGCGCAGGCCCTCGTGGAATAGATCCATGCCGAACACGTTGCCGTCCGCGCATGCCTGCTCCAGGGCGCGCAACACGCTGCCCGTGCCGCAGCCGGCCTCCAGCACGCGGTAGCCGGGGCCAAAGGCGCTCGCCAGCCGCTGCACCAGCCGGGCGATGAGCGGATTGCGACCGCGGAACCAGAAATGCCGGTCCTCCGCCGCGAACAGCGGGGCAAAGTACTCCGGGGCGTAGGTGCCGCCGCGTTTCGGCTCAGGAAGGTCTGCTGAAGGGGTGTGCATATGCGTAGCGGTTAGTATATCAAACCCTGGGGAAACCAGGACGAATTCCGCCTCCTCTAGCGCCGGCCGGGAGAGTATGCTAAGATAATCATCGATATCAACGATCGATGGAGAATCTCGTATGACCCAGGCTCCTGTACTTGGTGTAATTGGCGGCTCCGGCCTCTACAATATTACCGACCTGCGCGATACAGAGCGCTTGGAAGTGGATACCCCCTTTGGCCAGCCCAGCGCACCGATCGTGGTGGGTACGCTGGCCGGAAAGCGCGTGGCGTTCCTCGCGCGGCACGGCATCGGGCACTGGATTTCACCCACCGAGGTCAATTACCGCGCCAACATCTACGCCCTCAAACAGATTGGCGTGAGGCGCGTGGTCAGCATCAGCGCGTGCGGCTCGCTGCGCGCCGACTTTGCCCCCGGCGAGATCGTGATCCCCGACCAGCTCTATGACAACACCAAGGACCGCGAACGCACCTTCTTCGGTGGCGGACTGGTGGTGCATGCCGGCGTCGCCGACCCGTTCTGCCCAGACCTTTCGGCGCAGCTTTACCAGGCGGTCAACCTGGCTGGCGCGACCACCCACATGGGCGGCACACTGGTCACCATCGAAGGCCCGCGCTTTTCAACCAAAGCCGAATCGAACACCTACCGCGCGTGGGGCATGTCGATCATCGGCATGACCGCCTGCCCGGAAGCCTTCCTGGCGCGCGAAGCCGAGCTGTGCTACGCCACCATGGCGCACGTCACCGACTATGATGTGTGGCACATGGAAGAAGAGCCGGTCAGCGTGGAAATGGTGATCGCGACTCTGATGAAAAACACTGAGGTGGCCCAGGAAGCCCTGGTGCACCTGCTCGAAAACCTGAAAGACGAAACGGCCTGCCTGTGCTCGGATGCGCTCAAAAATGCCATCATCACCCACCCCGACCGCATTCCCCCCGAAACGCGCGAGAGGCTCGGCCTGCTGGTGAACAAGTACCTCTCGTCGTGAACCTCCTCTTACCCAGGCCTGCTACGCCCAAAGACGAAGTGCAGAGCCGCCTGATGCTTCAGGCGGTCGCATTCGTTTTTCTGCTGGCGCTGCTGCTCAGCCTTGCGCCGGTGGCGCGCGTGCGTTCCTGGGCTGCCGGTTATGAATGGCTGCACTGGATCGGGTTTGGGGTGTGGCTGGCCGGATTTATTGTGTTGCACCGCTTTACCATCCGCGCACTGCCCGACCGCGACCCGTACCTGCTGCCTCTGGCAGCGCTGCTGACCGGCTGGGGATTGCTGACGGTGTACCGCCTGGATTACACCCTGGGGCTGCGCCAGTCGCTGTGGCTGGCGCTGGCGGTGGTCATGTTTGCAGCCGGCCTGCGCCTGCCCAACCTGCTCGGGCTGCTGCGCCGTTACAAGTATGTGGAGCTGACCAGCGGCCTGCTGCTCACCGCGCTGACCTTTCTCTTCGGCACCTATCCCGGTGGCGACGGCCCGCGCCTGTGGTTGGGCTGCTGTGGCGTCTACCTGCAACCCTCCGAGCCGCTCAAGCTGCTGCTGATCATCTTTCTGGCGGCCTACCTGGCCGACCGCCTGCCGCTGAGCTACAGCCTGGTGGAACTGGTGACCCCCACCCTGGTGCTCACCGGCGCGGCTCTGGTGATGCTGGTGGCACAGCGCGACCTGGGCACCGCGTCGCTGCTGCTGTTTCTTTACAGCCTGATCATGTACCTGGCGTCCGGCAAGCGCCGCATCCTGGTCATCGCCGCGGCGGCGATCCTATTGGCGGGCGCCGGCGGCTACCAGTTATTTGATGTGATCCGCATCCGAGTCAACGCCTGGCTGAACCCGTGGCTCGACCCGTCCGGGCGTTCGTACCAGATTGTCCAGTCGCTCATTTCGGTCGCCTCGGGCGGTGTGTTCGGCAGCGGGCCGGGGATGGGCAGCCCGGGCGTGGTTCCAGTGGCGCATTCCGACTTTATCTACACCGCCATCGCCGAGGAAACCGGGCTGGTGGGCACCCTCGGGCTGATTCTGGCCATCGCGCTGCTGGTGGCTCGCGGGCTGCGTACGGCGCTGTGCGCGCCAAACACGTACCAGCGCTTCCTGGCGGCCGGCATCAGCGCCTACCTGGCGGCGCAGGCGGTGCTCATTACCGGCGGCAACTTACGCCTGCTCCCGCTTACCGGCGTAACCCTGCCGTTTCTTTCCTACGGCGGCTCTTCGCTGCTGACGTCATATGCCGCGCTGCTGCTGCTCAGCATTATCAGCAACACAGTCGAATTTGAGCCGGCCGCGCTGCCTGACCGCAAGCCGTTCCTGATCGCGGGCGGCGTGCTGCTGGGTGGCCTGCTGGGCGTGGCGCTGCTCAACGGCTGGTGGGGCATCGCGCGCGCCGATGACCTGACAGCACGCGCGGATAACCCGCGCCCGTTTATCACCGA
>CALDSL010000044.1 GCA_937920255.1 uncultured Anaerolineaceae bacterium
CCCAGCCGGGCTATACCCCACCTGCCCCAACCGTCATCGCTCCCACGCCTCAGAAAGTCGAGAACTGGCAGGTGTGGAAAGCCCTGTTCCTGGGGGATGATTCGTAGATCACCCCGCCAGTTTGCGGTAGATCGCGATCAGGGTAATATCATCCGACAGTGGCTGGCCGGCTCGGAACGCCTTTAACGCCTCGTCCACCGATTCCAGCACCCGGTCGGGGCTGCAGGATGTGGCGCGCGCCAGCACTTCCTGCAGGCGCTTCTCGCCAAAGCTTTCTTCGCTGGGCGAGAAGGTTTCGGTCACGCCGTCAGTGTACAGCACCAGGCAGTCGCCGGGCTGGATGACCACCGTTTCGTCGTGCATGGGCGTGTTGGTCAGCACGCCCAGCGCCATGCCGCCCTTGGTCAGACTGGTCACGCTGCTGTCGTGGCCGTGGATCAGCAGCGGCAGGTTGTGGCCGGCATTGGCATAAGTCAGCTCGCCGCTGTCCAGGTCGAGGATGGCAAACACCGCGGTGACAAACATGCCGTTCTGCGCGTCTGGAACCAGCAGGTTGTTCACCTGCTCCAGCACCTGGGCCGGGGTGTTCACGGTCAGCAGGCTGGCGCGGATCAGCGTGCGCGTCACAGTCATGTACAGCGCGGCGGGCATGCCCTTATCGGCCACGTCGGCGATGACGATACCCAGCCGGTTGCCGTCCATGAGGAAAACGTCATAAAAATCGCCGCCCACGGTGCGCGCCGTCTGCCAGGTAGCGTCCAGCTCCCAGCCGGGCACCCGTGGCAGGTGTTCGGGCAAAAAGGTGCGCTGGATTTCGCGCGCCAGTTGCACTTCGCGCTCGGTGCGCTCGCGCAGCACCATGTCGCGTTGCAGCCGGTCGTTCTGGATGGCCAGCGAAACTTCCTGTGCAATGCCGCTAATGATCTCCAGCCGCTGCTCGCGGAATACGGCCGGGGTGTTTGACTCTTTGGCCAGCATCACCCCGTACACCTCGCCCTTGACCGAAAGCGGCACGCCGATCAGCCAGGTGCCGATGGAGGCCATGGCCGGGGTCGGCAGCGAACCGGCGGGCAGGCAGGGCAGGTTGGGCCATTCCGCCGGCGGCAGGTCGGGGTTGTTGAGCGGGCTGAGGATGTGGGTATCGCTGCGCAGCACCTCGTCCAACAGGGCGAACTCGCCTGCCCCATAGGAACGCGCCAATATTTCCCGTTCCGCCTGGTGCAGCCCGGCGAACGCCTGGCTGGGCACAAACGTGGCGCTGTCCTTATCCCACAGGTAGATGATGCAGGCATCAATGCCGACCAGAATCGGCATCAGGTGCGTGATCGTGTCGAGAATATCGTTCAGATCGTTCAGGCTGACCACCGCCTGCGCCACCTGCAGCAGCACCGCGGTGACGTACGCCTCTTCCTGGCGCGCTTCCACCAGACGAATATTTTCGACCGCGGTGGCGGTCTGGTGCACCACCCCCTGCAGGATGGCCAGCAGCCGGTCATTCACGCCAGTATTGCCGCGCCCGCCGCGGTTGTTGTCCTGGTGGGCCACCAGCAGCGCGCCCTGCACCTCATTGCGCGCCAGCAACGGCATCACCAGCAGCGTGCCGTTTTGCGGCACGGTCGCGTCGGCCAGATTCAGCTCTTTTTGCGCGTCCTGCACGTAGACCGGCGAACGGGTGGCATACATGCTGGCCAGCGCGGGCGCATCGCGCAGGGAGAAGGCGCGCCCTTTATGCTCATCGTCGATGCCGTACACCGCGCTGAGCGTGAAGGCCTGCTCGGCTTCTTCCCACAGGTAAATGCCCGCTTTTTTGACGCCGACCAGCAGCGGCACCAATTGAATGGTGTTCTCCAGCATTTCTTCCAGCGTTTCCACCGACTGGTTGGCCTCGGCTACCTGTAGCAGCAGGGTGGAGATCCAGGCTTGCTCCTGCGTCTCGTTATACTGGCGCGCGTTTTGGATGGCCACCGCGGCATAGCTGGCAAAGGTGACGGTCATATCGCGCGCCTCCGAACCGTAGCGGCCGGAGGTATGGTGTGCCAGCGCCAGCACGCCCAGCGGTTTATCGCCGGCGCGCATCGGGCAGACAATGCAGGAATAGTCGTCTGGAAAATCGAGCGCCGCGCCAATCGGATCGTGCGGGTCGTGCCGCGAGCGAATGGTGGGGTGGGGATGTTTGAGGGCTTTGTCCAGCCAGGCGCGCGAGCTGCTCGAACGCTGGCGGGCGCGGTTGAGCTGCTGGGCAGTCACCCCACGCGAGGCCGCCAGCCGCAGGCGGTACTTGCCGGGCTGGTTTTCCTCCACCAGCCAGATCGCGGCGGCTTCGCACGGCAGGTTCTGTCCCAGCGCGTTGAGCACCTTCTCCAGCAGCATCTCAGGGTCGTGGCTGGAAGGCAGCATTTCGGCCACGTCGCGGAAGCTTTCCGCCACCTGCCGGCGCCAGACCTCCGAGCGGTACAGCGAGGCATTGCGCAGGGCTACGGCGATGCTGCTGGCGAGCGCTTGCAGCAGTACCAGATCATTTTCCGCGAAGGCGTTAATCGCGCTGCTTTGAATATCCAGCACGCCCAGCACTTCATCCTTAATCATAATCGGTATTGTCAGCTCCGACCCGGTTTCGACCGGCGCCTGCCCGGTGGGCACGTAATGCTCCTCGCGGGCGACATCGTTGGCCAAAACCATCTCCCCGGTCCGCGCCACCCACGGGATAATACCCTTGGGTGCATCCAGGTCATAGCTCATGTCCAGCGCTTCATACGCCTGGCTGCGCTGGCCGCTGCCGGCGCGGTAGAAGATGCGCCGGCGCCCGGGATGGACGGTGAACAGGTGCACGTAGGGGTAGTTGAAGCTGCGGTGGATCACCTGCACCACCTCTTCGAGCAGTTCGTCGGGATCGAGAATGGAAGACAGCGCGTGCGAGACTTCCAGCACTGCGCCGATTTGCTCCGCGCGGCGGTTGGCGGTGGCGTACAGGTGCGTGCCTTCGATGGCCAGCGCCACGCTGTCGGCCAGGGTGCGCAGCACCAGCGTGTCGACCTCGTGGAATGCGTCCGGCTGGTCGCTCTGCACATCCAGCACGCCCAGCACGCGGTTTTCCACCCGCAGCGGCAGGGTCAGCTCCGAGCGCGTGTCGGGCAGCAGATCGAACGGCCGGTAGCGCGGTTCCTGGCGCACATCGGCGGCCAGCAGTTCCACCCCATGCTCGGCCACATAGCCCACAATGCCTTCGCCGCGTTCAACCGGAAATTCCGGGGTGACGCCGTGGAAATCCGCTTCTGAGGCGCAGGCGCGGAAGCGCGGCGCCGCGCGGGGAGCATCTACGGTGAAGATCGCGACGTAGTAATACTCGAATGTGTCCTGGATCAGGCTGGTGACCCGCTCGCACAGTTCATCCAGGTCGAGCAGGTTGGAAATCTGCGCTGTCACCGACCTAACCAGCGCCAGTTGCTCATTGCGCCAGTTCTTGATCGTCACCTGGCGGCTGATTTGCATCGCCATGGCGGCATGCGAGGCCAGGCCTTCCAGCGACTGCAAATCCTCGCGCGAGAACGGTTCGGTGTCTTCGTCGCGCTCCAGGATGAGTACCGCCAGCATAAACCCCTGGGTGATGACCGGGAAGGCTACCTGCCGCGGCCCCTGCTCTTCGCAGCCGCAAGCGTCGGAAAAAGCGCTCCCTTCCGGGCAGCACGGCTCGCGCATGGCAAATGCGCGCTGCACCAGGTCGGGAGCGTCATCGGATGGCAGAACTTTGGGGTCGGTTTCCCCCGGCAGCGGGTAGAAAGGATGGACCAGCCACACGTCCACCCGGCTGCGGGTCATTTCTTCAACGATGGCACGGATCACCCGGCACTGTTCG
>CALDSL010000045.1 GCA_937920255.1 uncultured Anaerolineaceae bacterium
CAGGCCAGCGAGCACGCGGCGCGCATGGTGGCCATGCGCAACGCCACCGAGAACGCCAAAGAGTTGATTAATTTGCTGCAAATCGAGTACAACCAGGCTCGCCAGCAGTCGATCACCAGTGAGATGTTGGATATCGCCGGCGGCGCGGAAGCGCTTTCGGCGGCCACCGGCCAGCATTAGGTTCGCGCGACAATCGCGCGCACAGACCAGGTATTTTGGAGGCTAAATATGGAGCAGACGATTACTGGACGCGTTTCGCAAATCCAGAGTGGTGTGGTAGACGTAGAATTTCCCGAAGGCGATATGCCCGATATTTATGAAGCCCTGGAGGTGGTTCTTCCCAAAGGCGATCCGATTGTGCTGGAAGTCCAGCGCCACCTGGGTGAAGGGCTGGTGCGAACCGTGTCGATGGCATCCACCGACGGCATGAGCCGCGGGCTGCCGGTGCGGCGCATACATGAACCGATCACCGTGCCGGTGGGGCCGAACACGCTCGGGCGCATCTTCAACGTGCTGGGCGAGCCGGTGGATGCTGGCGGCCCGGTGCAGGCAGAGGAACGCTACCCCATCCACCGGCCCGCTCCACGCTTTGACGAGCAGATTACGGGCGTAGAAGTGTTTGAAACCGGCCTGAAAGTGATTGACTTGATCGCTCCATTTACCAAAGGCGGTAAGACCGGAATCTTCGGCGGCGCCGGCACAGGCAAGACGGTCATTATCATGGAGTTGATCCGCTCGATCGCCACCGTGCATAAGGGTAAATCGGTGTTTGCCGGGGTGGGCGAGCGCACGCGCGAAGGCACGCAGTTGTACCGCGAAATGCAGGAATCGGGCGTGATGAAAGACACCGTGATGGTTTACGGCCAGATGAATGAGCCGGCTGGCGTGCGCCTGCGCGTGGCCCTGGCCGCCCTGGCCATGGCTGAATACTTCCGCGATCAGGGCCAGGATGTTTTACTGTTCATTGATAACATCTTCCGCTTTACCATGTCCGGTTCGGAAGTGTCGGCGCTGCTGGGCCGCATGCCTTCGGCGGTGGGTTACCAGCCCACGCTGGCCACCGAAATGGGCGAGCTGCAAGAGCGCATCACTTCCACCCGCAACGGGTCGATCACCTCGATGCAGGCGGTCTACGTCCCCGCGGACGACTACTCTGACCCCGCTCCGGTGGCCACCTTTACCCACCTGGACGCCACCATCGCCCTGGAACGCTCCATCGTGGAAAAAGGCATTTACCCGGCGGTCGACCCGCTGGCATCCACCTCGCGCATCCTCGATCCGCGCATCGTGGGCGAAGATCACTACGCCACCGCGCGCGAAGTGCAGCGCATCCTGCAGCGCTACAAGGACTTGCAGGACATCATCGCCATTCTGGGCATCGACGAATTGAGCGAAGACGACAAGCTGATCGTCTCGCGCGCGCGCAAGATCGAGCGCTTCTTCTCGCAGCCCATGTACGTGGCCGAACAGTTCACCGGCATTCCGGGCAGCTACGTGCCGCTGCGTGAGACCGTGCGCGGTTTCCGCGAGATTCTGGACGGCAAGCACGACGATCTTCCCGAACAGGCCTTCCTGATGGTGGGTACGATCGACGACGCGGTTGAAAAAGCCAAGCAACTGATGGCGGCCTAACCAAGGAGCAGTCCATGCCTATCCGCTGTGAAATTGTCTCTCAAGACCGGATTGTGTTCCAGGGTGACGTGGATATCTGCGTCATCCCTGGCGCCGAAGGCGTGATGGGCATCCTGCCAAATCACGCACCGGTCTTGACGGTCTTGAAGTTTGGGATTATTACTGTACGCACCAAATCCAACGAGGAACATTTCACCGTGGCCGGCGGCGTGGTGGAAGTGCAGCCAGACCAGATTACCGTCCTGGCGGATGCCGCCGAGAACGTGGAAGAAATCGACATACAACGCGCCGAAGCCGCCCGTAAGCGGGCCGAGGAAATGCTTGCCAAAGCAGTACCGCAGGAAACAGACACGTACCTGGGCCTGCAGGCTGCGCTGCGGCGCTCGACGCTGCGTCTTGACGCAGCCCGCCGCTACCGGCAGGGCCAACGCGCTCGCAGCCGTGACGAGTAGGCGTTAGAAAGAAAAGGACGAATATGCCTGTTTTTACAAGGGAGCTTGGCGTTGACCTGGGCACGCTGAACACGGTGGTTGCCGAAGGCAACCAGATCCTGATGCAGGAACCCACCGTGGTCGCCATCGTGGTGGAAGAACAAAAGATGGTGGAGTGGGGGCAGGCTGCCAAGGATATGGACGGCCGCGTGCCGGAGAGCATCGAAGTTGTGCGTCCCTTAAGAAATGGCGTCATTGCGGAATACGAGATCACAGAAAAACTGTTGGGTTTTCTGATCAAGAAGGTCAGCGGCCCGATGCTGATTTTCCCGCCGCGCGTGATGATCACCGTGCCATACGGCATCACCAGCGTCGAAACGCGCGCGGTGCACGAAGCCGGGCTTGGCGCGCGTATTCGTGAGGTGTTCCTCATCCAGCAGCCGCTGGCCGCCGCGATTGGCGTGGACCTGCCCATCGGCACGCCCTCGGGTAATATGCTACTGTGCATGGGCGGCGGTACGATGCAAGCCGCCGTACTGGCCATGAACGGCATCGTTACCGCGGAGACCTCGCGCACCGGCGGACTGCGTTTTGACGACGCGATCATCGCCTATGTGCGCAAAAAGTATGGAGTCATCATCGGCCAGCCAACCGCCGAGCAGTTGAAGATCCGCATCGGCGCGGCGCTGCCGCAGGACGCGCAGCAGACCATGGAAGTGCAGGGCCAGGACCAGGTGACGGCGCTGCCGCGCCCGGTGCTGCTCACCACCGACGACATCGCCGAGGCGCTGCAGGAGCCGCTCAACGAAGTGGTCAACACCACCCGGCGCGTGCTGGAGAAGACGCCTCCTGAGCTGATCTCCGATATCATTGACCGCGGCGTTGCCCTCACCGGCGGCGGAGCGCTGCTGCGCTCGGTGGATAAGTATCTCACCAAAGCGCTGGGCATCCCGGCCTATCTGGTGGACAACCCCACCACCTGCACCGCCGAGGGCGCCGCGCGCGCCATCGCCATGCGCGAAGTGCTGCGCCGCAGCCTTCCGCCGGTATAGAAATCGATGGTTTTCATCAATTGCGCCGCCCTCGGGGCGGCGCAATTGGTTTTCATACTCACAAATAGTATGTCATGTGCTGTAACTGGAGGATCGGCTCGACCGATTCGACGTGAACGCCTTCCGGCACGCTCAGGGTGATCGGCGCGTAGTTGAGGATGGCGCGCACGCCAGCGCGGACGAGGATATCCGTGGTTGCCTGAGCTTCGGACGCCGGCACGGTGAGCATGGCCACTTGTATCTTCGCGGCGCGGATTTGCTCTTCCATGTTGTCAACGGATTGGATGGTGAGATCACCCAGTTTTTGGCCGACCTTCTCCGGGTCCTTATCAAATGCCAGCACGATGTGAAATCCGCTGGTGCCAAACCCACGGTAGCGGATGATGGCATGTCCCAGGTCGCCTGCGCCGACCAGCGCAGTATCCCAGTCGCGGTTCAGCTTCAGGATCGTTTGTATCTGTTCGATCAGGAATGGGATCGAATAGCCTGTGCCCTGTTTGCCAAACTCGCCAAACAAGGACAAGTCTTTGCGGATTTGCGCGGCAGAAATCCTGACTTTTTCGCCAAGCTGTTGAGACGAGGTTGTTTCCTGCCCGGCCTGGCGCAAGTACAACAAAGCTTGCAGATATTTGGGAAGACGGCCTACAACAATATCTGGGATTTTCGTCGCCATCACGTACCACCCTTCGCAATAGAGTAATGAAGATCAGTGCTTACAATAACTGTAGCATAATGGCAACCTTCGTGCAATTATTCACGTATAGGTTTTTAGTAAAGATTAGAAACAAGCTTGAAAGGAAATTGACTGGTTGACTCAAGTTTCCAAACTCCCTATAATGATGTTGAGGGAGCTCTGAGGAATTAGAAAGTCCTCACTGGAGCAGAGGTCAGATCAAATCCTTCAGATCGGATTCCGGTGCACCAACACCAGAACGAACTGAACCTGATCAAGACTAAAGCACTCTCAGGGCCAGATAATAATTTCGGCGTCAACTGCTGGTGATTCAGGCGGTAATTCCAAAAGATTCCCAAATGGAAACCACCAGAAGGTGAGCCCCCAGAGGGTTAGCTAGAAATCGTGCCCTACGAGAGAATCCGCAAGGATAAATAACCTCTACCATCATCAGTTTGTACAGTAGAAGGCGCTTTTATCCCAGGAACAGTGAGCAGGATCAGTAGGTTACTCGGAGCCCCTCTTTTTATTTAAGAAACGGTAGCCGCGCAGTGCAATGCTCGCGGCTATTTGTTTCCCATCAGCGCGCCAGGTTTAAGCACGCCCACGAACGGCAGGTTGCGATAGCGCTCGCGGTGATCCAACCCATAGCCGACCACAAACAGGTCGGGCAGGTCAAAGCCCTTGTACTTGATGCGTATATCCATCAGGCGGTGGGTGGGCTTGTTGAACAGCGTGCAGACCTCCAGGCTGGCAGGTTCGCGCGCGCGCAGCAGGCGCAGCAGATAGGTCAGCGTCAGCCCGGTGTCGACCACATCCTCGATGAACAGCACGTGCCGTCCGGCGATGACTGTTTCCAGGTCTTTGACCAGGCGCACCACGCCGCGCTCGCGTGACTCGGCCGAATAGTTCGACACGGCGATAAAATCGACTTCCACCGGGATGGTGATCGCGCGCAGCAAGTCGGCCATGAAGAACAGCACGCCCTTCAGGACGCCCACCAGAATGATATTCTGACCAGCGTAATCGCGCGAAATTTCCGCGCCAAGTTCCTGAACGCGCTGTTGTATGGCCTCGCCCGGAATGAGAATTTGCTGGATATCACCCCAGAACTGCTGGTATTCTTCAGGTAAAGGCGTTTTCATCTTATCTTGCTGGCGGCTGGGCTTCGGTACCCGAAATCTGGCCGGCTTCCTGGTCCAAGCCGAACTTGATCATCAGGTTGCGTAAGTCTTTGCGCTTGAACAACTTGACATTGACATCCGGGTACAACTCTTTCATGCGCCGCAGGCGGCGGTTTTTGTACCCGGAGAGTTTGGGACGCAGCGTGGTCAGTTCCACGTACAGATCCTGCTCCGGCAAGTAAAAATCCGGCGAAAAAGCTTCGATGATGTTCCCGTCCTTGTCCCAATCCAACGGGAAGGTGCGCGGCTCGTACACCCAGGCGATCCCGTAAAAGTCGAGAATTCGGGCAAAGGCTTGTTCTGTAGGGTGGGAAAATTGATGTTGTGGAAGCGATTGTGTCTCAATCAATGCAGGCATTCTTCTTCTCAGATGATTGTGTTCCCTGGCTGGACATAATTTCGCAGATTACCCCCGCAGCCGTTTCCGGGTCAATTTTTTCGGTATTAATTACCACGTCGTATAACTCTGGCGAGTCCCAATCCGAGGCATAAAAGCGTTTGAGGAACGCGCGCCGGCTGCGGTCGCTGGCCTCGATCTGGGCTTTGGCGGCTTCGACGGAGATGGAATGCTCCTGCATCAACCGTTC
>CALDSL010000046.1 GCA_937920255.1 uncultured Anaerolineaceae bacterium
TGACCAGGTACGCGCCGATGAACTGCGGGAAGAAGAAGCCCCAGAAGTAAATGGCCGAAGCCACCCCCACCCACACGCGCTGGTCGCTGAGCTGCGAGACGAGATAGGGGATGATGGTGTCGACGGAGAGCATGGCCAGGACGAAGGAGAACAGGGACGAGTCGAACATGACCAGCAGGAAGTTGGCGCGGTAGTTTCGACTGACCTGGGCGGTGTATTCGGGGTACTTCTGCGAGATTTCGTACAGATCGCTGCTTTGCATGGAGCTTCCTGGAACAGGGTTCAAGAGTCTGGGGCGCGGAGTGTTCCAGCGCCCCAGGGGTGGAACGAAGTATAGGTTATGTTGGGTTTCGGGCGCAGACGGCGACTGATCTGATCGGACGCTTTTGCGCCCTCACCCACAGGGTGCTCTGCGAGCTACCCAACCTACATTTCCACTGGCTGTGCCGTACCCACACATCGTCCCGATGTCCTTACGGGAGGGTACTTGTTTAAGATTATGAAGCGCGGTCGCGTTCGATGAGGACTTTGAGGGCTTCGATGGCTACGCGCACTGGGCGGTGGATGTCGAGCAGGGCGTGGGCGGCTTGCACCTGCTCGGGCGTGGAATGCTCGGGGTTCATGTCGTCGCCGGCCATGAGCATCACCCCGCTGGCGCGCTTGCGGTAAATGCTGGAGAGGATGAAGATGGCCGCGGCTTCCATCTCGGAGCAGACTGCGCCGCCCTCTACCCAGGCCTTCCAGCGCGATTCGAGGTGCTCGCTCATCGGCATGCGCTTGGGCTGCACTTCGCCGTAGAATGAGTCTTTGGACTGCGACACGCCCTCGTGGGCGGGAATGCCGGCGCGCCGGGCGCCCTCGCGCAGCGCCATGACCACGTCGACGTTGGCCACGGCGGGAAACTCGATGGGCAAATAATGCAGGGTGGTGCCTTCGTCGCGGATGGCGCCGGTGATGATGCCCACGTCGCCGGTCTTGATCTGCGGCTGCATCGCGCCGGAGGTACCCACGCGGATGAAGGTGTCCGCGCCGATGGCCACCAGCTCTTCCACGGCGATGGCGGTGGACGGGCAGCCGATGCCGGTGGAGGTCACCGCCACCTGTTCGCCCAGCAGCGTGCCGGTCCAGGTGACGTACTCGCGTTTTTGGGTGACAAAGCGCGGGTTGTCGAAGTACTGCGCGATCAGCTCGCAGCGGCCGGGGTCGCCGGGCAGCAGCACATAGCGGCCAACGTCGCCCTTTTTGAGGTTGATGTGGTGCTGGACTTCATCGGGAGAAAAGCGCGCCATGCCGCCTCACTTCCGATCCGCGCGGATGAGGACTTTGAGCGCCTCGACCGCGGTAGCGATCAACTGATCCAGGCTTTCGACCACGCCCAGAGTCTTATCTTCGGCTTCCTGGTTGGCGGCGATGAGCATGACGCCGCCCGCGCGCTTGCGGTAGATGCTGGACAGGACAAAGATTGTCGATGCTTCCATCTCAGAGCAGATGGCGCCGCCCATCTTCCAGGCCTTCCAGCGCTGCTGCAGGCGGTCGGCTACGGGCATGCGATCTGGCTGGTGCTGGCCGTAGAACGAGTCCTTCGACTGGCTGATGCCCAGGTGATAGGGCACGCCCACGGTCTGGGCGGCTTCGCGCAGCGCCAGCACGACCTCAATATCGGCGATGGCTGGAAACTCGGGTGGCATGTAGTGCATGGAGGTGCCTTCGTCGCGGATGGCGCCGGTGAGGATGGCCAGCGAGCCGGGCTTGAGATGCGGCTGCATTCCGCCGGATGTGCCGACGCGGATAAAGGTGTCCGCGCCGATGGCGGCTAGCTCTTCGACGGCGATGGCAGTGGATGGGCAGCCAATGCCTGTAGAGGTGACCGAAACTTTTTCGCCCAGCAGGGTGCCGGTCCAGGTGCGGTATTCGCGGTTGCTGGCGACGAGTTTGGGGTTATCGAATGATTTGGCGATCAAGTCGGTTCGGCCGGGGTCGCCGGGCAGCAGTACGTAGCGGCCAACGTCGCCGGGTTTCATTTGAATGTGGTACATCACATCAGGTTCTTGCATGGTGTCTCCTTATTTAGATGCTTGGTTTGCTGGCCGTGTCGTACCCGCACATCGTCCCAATGTCCTTACCCCACAAGGGGTAGGTTGCGCCTGAGGGAGGACTGTGCCTTTCGACGGGTCTCAGCGTACTTCTTTGCTGGCCGTGCTGTGCCCTTCAACGGGGCTCTGCGTACTTGTTTGGCATCAGGCGCGGAGTACGTAGGAGATGGCCAGGATGAAGAAGGCGACGAAGCCGATGGCGGCCAGGGCGACGATGATGATGGACAGGGTGGGCGGGAAGATGAGGGTGCGGCTCCAGTCGAGGCTCTTATCCGCGATGACCCACACTGTTGTGGCCAGGGTGGCCAGCACGCCAAGCACCATGATGACGTAATCCTTAAGCGACATGGTGACGTTGCGGAAGCTGGTCTTGATGCCGGTTGAGCCAAAGGCGCGCGATTCGAGTGAGATGGAGAGCTGCTGCACGCGCTCGATGGCGCCCACAAAGACCGGCACCATCGACGGTAGCACCGCGCCAAACCCCGAGCCTTTCATCCCGCGCGACTTCTGGGCGCTCAACACGATGGCGAACTCGTTCTGCAGGATGGGGATGAGTTGCAGAGTCATGGTGAGGATAAAATTCAGCACGTAAGGCATACCGATCTTCTGCAGCGAGGTGAACAGGTCACTGGGATGGGTGGTCATAATCATCACCAGGGCAAAGGTGGTCATGCTAAAGATGCGCAACAGCATCGACACGCCCGAGTAGATGCCTTCCTGGTAAATGGTGAATGGCCCGAAGTCGGTGATCGGCGTCCACGGCCGGGGGAAAGCCGGGGCAATGCTCTGCATCACCACCAGCGTCAGGCTGATGGGGAAGAGGATGCCGACCACGCGCAGGTATGACTTCCAGATGCCGGCAGCGGTCACGAAAACCAGACCCAGGGCAAAGACCACGCCCAGCACCAGCGGGTTGCGCGTGGCAAACGACAGGATCAGCACGCCCAGCGCGATAAACAGCTTGGGCAGCGGGTTCAAACGGTGAATGTACGAATCACCCGCCACCATCGTAATTGGAATGGCTACACCTTGCATGTTGGGCTCCTCATGAATTCGCGGGCGGGTTGGATGAATTGATGGCGGTGACGGCTTCGTCGACCGAAAGCAGCACCTTTTTCTCGCCAAAGCCCGGCCAGCGCAGGCCAATACTGGTGATCTGCGGCGGGGTGATGTGGGTGCTGTGCATCAGTTCGGTGTCCGAGAAGACTTCGCGCGGGGAGGCGTCGGCGATCAGGTGCGAGTTGCGCATCACGATCATGCGATCCACCACCTCGGCCAGCAGGATCATATCGTGCGCCACGCAGATGACGGTGGAGCCTTCCTCGCGCAGTCGCTCGATCAGGCGGTAGACGGTGCGGGTGGTGATATTATCCTGGCCGGTGGTGGGTTCGTCGAGGATGAACACCGCCGGGCGCATGGTATACACCGCGGCCATGCTCACCAGTTTGCGCAGCGGGAAGCTGATGCGGTAGGGGTGGCTCAGGCGCAGATCCTGCAGCCCAAAGAACTCGATCGCCTTCTCGCGGCGCTCTTCCACTTCTTCCCTGGAAAGCCCCAGGTTGGTCGGCCCAAACTCCAGTTCGTGCTCCACCGTTTTGGCGAACAACTGGTGATTGGGGTTCTGGAACACATAGCCAACGTGCGCGGCCAGTTCCTGCACCTTTTTCTTGGCCGTGTCGTTGCCCTCGACGATCACCTTGCCGCTGGTGGGTTTGAGCAGGCCGTTAAAATGCTTTACCAGGGTGGTTTTTCCTGAGCCGTTCTGGCCGATGACGCCGATGATTTCCTGCGAGCAAATGGTCAGGTTGACATTTTCCAGCGCGACGATCTTTCCGCGCGGGTAGACGTGGCCCAAATTCTGGCAAACGATTTTTTCCTCAGGCATGGCTACCCACCCTTTCCAAACTTATCGGTCAGATCCTGCACGGCTTCTTCCGTGGTGACCGGATATTTTCCTGCGTAGGAGGCGAGCCGCTTCTGATCGAGCTGATAGGCCAGCTCGGTGGCCTGGGGAACGCGCAACCCGATACTCTTGAGGGTATCCACCTGCGTGAATACCTCGTGCGGCGTGCCGTTGAGGACAATCTCGCCCTTGTGCAAGACGATAATGCGGTCGGCATAGGCCGCCATGACTTCCACCTCGTGCTCGGCCATGATGACCGTCATTCCGCGCTCGCGGTTGAGCTGCGCGGCCACGGCAAAGATCTCTTCTTTGCCGATCGGGTCAACGTTGGAGGTTGGTTCGTCCATCACCACAATTCTGGGCTTCATTGCCAGCGCGGATGCGATGGAGAGACGCTGCTGCTGGCCGCCAGACAGGCCAAAAGGCGAGCGATCTTCAAAACCGGAAAGGCCAACGATTTCCAGTGATTCGGCGATGATACGGTGCATCTCGGCCGGGGGCGTGCCAATGTTTTCCAGGCCCAGAGCAATCTCCTCTGCCACGGTCATCTGGCTGAGTTGGAATTCGGGGTTGTCGAACACCAGCCCGATCACCTTAGCCATCTCGCGCACGGGGTATTCATCGGTGTCCATGCCGGAAACAATGACTGTGCCTTCAAAATCGCCCATCATCATATTGGGGATAACCCCATTAAAGGTCAACTGCAGCGTGGTCTTGCCCGCGCCATTCAACCCCATCAACGCCACATATTCGCCCTCGTAAATGGTCAGGTTGACACCCTTGAGGGCGGGCGTTTCGGTCGAGGCGTAGGTAAACGTCACGTCTTTGAGTTCGATAATCGGTTTTTTGTCTTCCATCGTTTGTCCCATCGGAAGTACATCGTTACAAGGAGCGGCGAGGGCCAGCGGTCTATTGCCACAGCCCTCGCCGCTTTCTTCATCACGCGCAGGTGTGATTACGACTGGTCATCAAACTTGGTGAGGATCACCGCGAGGCCGGCGACGGCGGTCAGAAAACCCATGACCAGGACCGCACCGGTTAGGATGCCGAATGCTTCACTCTGGATGAAATCCAGATCAGCGATCTTCTGCGAGAAGGACGGCAGTAGCAGGAACACCACGCCCAGGGCAACAATGCCGGCGCCCAAGCCTTCTTTTGCCCCAACTGTAATCTCTTTCTTCTCAACTTCTTGTTTCTGCATGTCAGGCTCCTTGTTTGAATAATCAGACGATCAATTTACTGCAAAGCCGTAACGATCAGGGCAATGGCGACACCCACGACGATACCGGCGGCGATCCAAACGATCTTGCCAATACCTTCGGACTTGGGAAGCTGAATACCCTGAGTGAGGTTTGCGGGCAGAGCCTCGATGATGGCGAGAGCAACAAAGCCGCTGATGATCTTGTCAGCCAGCGAAACCAGAATATTGGATGAGAAGACCGACACGATCAGGTTCTGGCCCATCGCCAGGAACGCGGCGGTCATCATGTCGGCGAAGTGGCCGGTGGCGCCGCCGAAGATGAAGACGTAAATCGGCACAGCGGTGACGGAGCAGAGGAAAGCAACCAGAATGTTGACCAGCGCAAACCCCCAGAAGGTTTTACCCCAACCCCAACGGATGGTATAGCCCCAGACCAGCGCGCCAACCACATTGACGACCGCGAAGGGCAGGCCAATGGGGCCGCTGATGAACGAAGACACGATATTGGTGGTCGCGCCAACCAGAGCGCCCCACCACGGGCCGAGGACGATGGCGACGACGGCGGTGCCAATCATGTCGAGGAAGGTCGGCAGTTTGAGGACGGTGTTAATCTGGCCACCGACGATATTCAGCGCAACCGCTACAGGCACGAGGGCCACCACGTAGGTCAGGGGAATGCGCTTTGAGCGTTTCTTGGGTGTTGCAGCAACAGCAGAAGAGGCCATGTGAAAATCTCCTTTGATAAAACGAGTCATTTTCTTCATGAGATCCCATTCGCCGGCTTGCCAGCGACCGGGTGGTTACGATCCAACAAACACTTGCTGCTGTTTCGAGAGGGTCGCTCTCGCGGAATGAACCACCTCCTTCCGGTTGTATGAATGTTCGTTAGGATAAATAAAACCACGCTTCAACAACAGCCGGCGGTCGGCTGCTATTTCACATCCAACACGCAGCGGAAGCCCACACCCACCACGCTTTCAATGCCCGAATCTTCGGGGCGGGTAAAGCAGCGGTAGGCGCAGCGGGCATGGTTCTGGGTGAAGAACGACGATCCGCCGCGCAGCGCGCGGAATGTCTTGCCAAACGCGCCGCCTTTATAGGGGGAGCCAGGGTAGGCATCGTACCAATCGGCGGTCCACTCTTCGGTGTTGCCGGCCATTTCGTACACGCCATAGGGGCTGGCGCCACCCGGATGTGAATCGACGGCGGCGGTCATGTCGAAGATGCCCAAGTCCCATACCAGGGCGTTGGCCTCGTCGAACTCGTTGCCCCACGGCCAGCGGCGGCCATCGGTGCCACGCGCGGCTTTTTCCCATTCGGCTTCGGTGGGCAGGCGCGTGCCCGACCATTCGCAATACTGCACCGCTTCAAACCAGGAGACCTGGTGGACGGGATGGTTTTCCAGTCCCGGCGGGATGTTGAAGCCCTTCCAAAAGCGTGGCGGCATGGCGCGCGTCGCCAGCATGTAACGCTTGTACTCTGCGTTGGTGACAGGATAGCGGGAGATGTAATAGGCTGGCAAATACACCTGCCGGTAGGGCATCTCGGGGCCAAATTCATCGCTGCCCATCCAGAATTCGCCTTCTGGAATCAGAACCATCTCTTTTCCATCTTTATTGATAATGACACTCTCCACGTTTCGATCTCCTGTTGTGATCTATATGCGCGAACAGAAATGCCTGGAAAAGCATAAAGCGAAAAAGCTATTCAGTTATCAAAAAAATCAAGCAGGACTTGCAGGGAAAAACAGTGGCAGGGATTTGCGGGGACAACTGGTAGTGACCACTCTTACGGGTTATGATAGCAAATGCGCCAGCAAATGTCAACAAGGAATGGGCTGCAAAGAATCATTGGCTTTCCACATGCCGCGAGGCGAGATACATAGCGACAATGTTTTCCACCGGTACATCGGCCTGGATATAGTGCGCCGAGGTGCAGATGTAGCCCCCACCCCGGCCAAGGATGTTGCAACGTTCGCGCACTTCGGCTGTCACTTCTTCAATCGTGCCGTACGGCAGGGTGTGTTGCAGGTCGATGCCGCCGTGGAAGGCGATGCGCTGGCCGAAATCCTGTTTAATTTTGGCCACATCCATCCAACGCGCGCGCGGCTGGAGCGGGTTGAGCGCGTCGATCCCCATCTCGTCGATGAGTGGGGCGATGAGCGGGAATATGGCGCCGCACGAATGATAGAGGATCTTGAGCGGATACTGCTTGATGGCAGCGTTCAAGCGCTGGTGGCGGGGCAGAATATACCGGCGCCACATGGCGGGCGACATCAACAGGCCGTTCTGCATGGCCACATCATCGTAGGTGTAGACCCAATCGACCAGGCCGCCGGCGACGGACATCATGCGGTGGGTGTTGGCGATCATGATATCGGTGTAACAGTCCATGATAGCGCATGGCACTTCTGGCCGCTCGATCAGGTCAGTGAGGAAGCGTTCGAGACCATACAGCGCCCAGGCTGACTCGAAAATGCCGCCGATATCGACGCGAATGTGGTAGCGAACATCGCGGTTGATCACGCGGATGCGATCGGGCAGACTGATCCAGTCATAATCTTCCGGCTTGGGCCAGCGCGGCCAGCATTCGACTTCGGCGGCGGTGGCGGCTCCCTCGAGTGGCCAACTGGCGTACTCTTCGTAGGTGGAATATTCGTTGGTCACCTTGCGGCGGTGCGAACCCCACGGCGTGAAAAACGTGCCGTCCGGCAGCACTTCCGGCTGCGGGCCGACGTAGTCGGGGTTGAAGATGCGGCAGTCCACCCCCAGCAGTTGCAGCAGCGACTCCTCGTCCGGGAGATCAAAGTAGCGCAGTAGTTTCGCGATCGTTTCCGGTACAGCCCAAAAGTCAAACGGAACCTGGTCCGGCTGGCTCAGATCCAAAGCGGCTGCCACCCGTTCATAAGGGCTCATGCGCCCTTCCCGGTGCGGGTTGTGGATTTCGGCCAGGCGCTGGCGCGCTTCTTCAGAAGTCGTTGGAAAAGATAGGGTCATGGGAATACTCCGCGAGACAAATGTTTGGAACTGCCGGATGTGACGATTGTACAACGAAATGCAACCCGGATGGTTTCACCAGATTTTGCATATTGACCTGAACCGCAAAAAACCTCATAATACTGCTACCGCTCTGGTAACTACCACTAGACAAATTATTGCAGGAGGGATATGCCCGATATCGTCAACCCCGAGGATATTACTCCGCGCTATTACCAGTTGGCCAATATCCTGCGCGAACGGATCACCAGCGGCGAACTGCCACCGCAGCGGCCGATTCCTTCCGAACGCCAGATGGAAGAGATCTATTCCGTGAGCCGCACCACCATCCGCCAGGCGCTGGATCTGCTGGAACGCCAGGGCTATGTGTACCGCGAACACGGGCGGGGTACGTTCGTCTCACCGCAGAAACTGCAAAAACCGATCTCGGAACTGACCAGTTTCAGCGAGGACATGAAGCGACGCGGGATCGAACCCGGGCAGAAAATATTGGAGATTGGGCTGGCGGTTCCGCCGGAGAAGGTTTGCCGCCACCTGGAGCTTTCCCACCCGCATCCGCCGATTTTGCGTATCCACCGCCTGCGGCTGGGCGATGGAACCCCGATGGGTTTGCAGACCTCGTATTACGTGATGCCGGACGGAAACGATATCAGCGTGGAGGAACTGGAAAGCTACGGCTCAATCTACCGGCTGCTGCAGGAGAAATTCCATATCATTCCGACGGAAGCGGACGAGACCCTGGAAGTGGCGCTGGCCACCCCGGCGGAGGCCGCGCTGTTGCAAATCAAAGCCGGCAGTCCGTTGCTGCTCAGCGAGCGCATCACCTATTCGCAAAACCGGCGGGTATTCGAATTTGTGAAGATCCTGTATCGCGGAGACCGGTATACGTACACGGCAAAGCTGATCCGTTAAGTGGAAAAACAGAATATTCGTCTACCAAAAATGTGACAATTACACAAGACTCCCCCTGTATTCGTCGTTATAATGGTTATAACTCAGTAACTTGAGCCTTACAGCACAACGCAGCAGACTATCTGATCTGAAAGTAATCACCGCAGCACACCGCAAAACATGCCCGGTCATCCGGTTGCAAATTTACTGAGTAGATGTCTTCATATTTGCTGGTAATGAACAATCGAGGGGGAAATGAATCAAAACAACAGTCCGCTTGTTTTTGTTCTGGTTGTTGTGGTTCTGGTGCTTACGGTGGGGTTACTGCTGGGAGCATCTCTGTCCAACACAACCGTTCTGAATCCGCCTGCGCGCCAGGAGGATTGCGCCTGCACCGCCACTTCGCGCGCGAACACACAAGTGGCACTGGATATCACCGCGACGACCGAGATCGAGTATCTGAAACACACGGTTATGCCGGCGCGGTTGACTTCCATCCCTTATGAAAAAACACTGACCGCCGTCGCCCAGACGCCTACCCCGAACCAGCCCGCGCCTGTACAACGCCGAGCGTCGACCTCGGAGAACGCGCTGTTTGGTACGCTCAATTCGCTGCTGATCCTGGGCCTGTGCGTCGGATCGCCGCTGATTCTGGCGGGCGTGATTTATTTGATTTACGATTTTCAGAGCGTGAGACGGTAAACACCGGCAGTACGGTTATTGCTACACGCAAAATTACGTGGTTCGTGTTCATTCTTACAGACTGTGCCATGCACAAAAGGCTGCGCCCGCAAAGCGCGACCGGCTTATGAGGGCAGTTACTCGCCGGTGATCACCGGCAGGTTTTTCGCCTGCCAGTCAGTCACACCGCCGTCCATGCTGGTGACCAGGGTGTAGCCGGCTTCACGGGCCAGGTCCCTGGCGCGGGCGGAGCGGCCGCCAGCTGCGCACACAAACACGACCTGGCGATCTTTGGGGATTTCATTCAGGCGCTCAGGAAGCTCGTCGATCGGGATCAGCGGAACGTCCGGGATGCGCACCTGCTGGTACTCTTCGGGCGTACGAACATCGATAAAATATGCTCCGGATTCTCGCAGCTCCGCTGCTTCTGCCACGGTAACGGTTTCCGGTACTGGCATTGTCACCGGCTGCAACTGGCGAGAAATGACAAATGCAGCGGCCGCCAGTAGCAACCATAACAGGATGGCAATAACCCATAACTGTTTGGTTCTGGGTTGGCGTTGTCGGGTGGGGTCGTGTGTTGGTTGCATAGTTGCCTCGGGATTTCACAGGTTGCAAAATTGGATCGTATGGGTCGGGATTTTAACACATATTGGTTCACCGCAACTTATTTTCAGTTCTTAATTATCGCCGGTCCAACGCGTCTTTCTTAACATCACCAAACGCAATGACCGACCGGAAACCACCGCGCAATGCACGCAACGCACCGGTAGAAACGAGACGGGAAAGGAGTAGTTCAGCAACCGAGGAAGACCTGCGCTACCTCCAGTGACCTGGAGAAAGGAGTAAAGGAATGAACCAGTATCCGTACCATTCCAACTCGCTCGTAGCACCGGCTCTGTTGGTCCTCATCGTCGTTTGCATCGCAGGAGCCGTGCTGGCCAACAGCGACTTCCTGTACAGGCCGGAAGCCAGAAGCGAAAATCTGGTTTCTACCGCTATGCCGCGCCAGTTCACGCAGACCGCGCTGGCCAACAAGTCCGCGCAGGAAGCGGGGATTGCCCGCCAGACGCAGATTGCGCAGCAGCTTACCGCTCTGCCCCAGGAACTGGCGTACCAGGAAGCCATCTCTGCGCCGACCATGACCGCAGCCGCCGCGCAACGCGCGGCACAGCAGGAAACGTTCACGAACATAGCCCTGCTGCTGGTCATCGTCCTGGTTCCCGTCGCAGTCGTAGCGTTCTTGGCCGCGCTATCCTTCTTCGGACGTGATATTGAGCGTAAGCATCAGGAAGCAAAAGCGCGCGAACGCGAAGCCGAAGCCGCCATCCTGCAGGTGCATGACCGCTGGAAGAATGAACGCAATCCGCAGAAATCCAAGGTAGCGCCGGTGAACCACCCACCCGTTTCGGACGGCGGACGTAAGACGAACCTGAACGGCGATACGCGCAATATGTGGCCGGATGACGAAGAAAGTAAGGGCAAGCGCGATCTGCCGTGGGTTGAGTAAAAAAACAATTGCATGAAACTCCCCCGCTGAAAACAGCGGGGGAGTTATTTATTGGTTCGTGTGATTGATCCATTACGTTCGCGAGAAAACGAACCACAAATAAACTGACAAATTTTACCGGTATAGACATGTCATATCAAATATGACATTTGTCACTTGAAAACGTACACAATTATCAGTATGCTGATTTTGAGAACGATAACGGTACCGATACCGTTATCGGTAACGAAAGTAACCCTCCCCATGCGTCAAAAAACCGGTCGAATAACGATTAAAGAAGTGGCTGCTGCCGCTGGCGTCTCGCAACAGACGGTTTCAAGGGTTCTGAATGACCGTCATGACGTTTCCACAGACACTCGCAAACGAGTCCAAAATGTCATCGATATGATGGGATACTCTCCCTCCGCCCTTGCGCGCAGCCTGATCCGACAGCGCAGTTTTACGCTTGGCATCGTGACCGCCGGCCTGGGTTTGATCGGCCCATCGCGCGCGTTGAGCGGCATGACCTATGCCTCGGAAGCTGCACGGTATTCGATCTTGCTGAAAGAAATGCCGCAGTTTGATATCAACAACATCGCGCCTGTGTTCCAGGCGTTGATCTCGCGCCACGTTGATGGCATTATCTGGGCGGTGCCGGAGGTTGGCGACAACCACCATTGGGTCAATAAAATGGAAACCGACCCGGATTTGCCGCTGGTGTTCCTCTCGATGGAGCCGCGCGAGGATATCACCGTTGTGGCGATCAACAACTACCTGGGCGGGCGCATGGCAACCACCCATCTGCTGGAACAGGGCTACCATCATATCGGTCACATTGCCGGGCCGATGGACTGGTGGGAGGCGCGGCAACGCATGAATGGCTGGAAAGACGCGCTTCTGGACGCCGGAATGGAAGTCAAAGAGACACACTGGAGCGAGGGGAACTGGGCCTCCTCCAATGGCATGCAGGCGTTCAAGCACCTGATTAAGAAATACCCGGAAATGGATGCGGTATTTGTGGCCAATGACCAGATGGCGTTGGGCGCCATGCAGGCGGCATACCAGGCCAACCTGCGCATTCCGCACGACCTGGGTATTGTAGGCTTTGACAATATCCCTGAGGCCAATTTCTTCCACCCACCGCTGACCACTGTGCAGCAAGATCTGTTCAGTTTGGGGAAGCTGGCCGTGGAAGAGCTGGTCAAGATGATCGAAGCCGGCTGGATGGAGCAAGAGCCAGTCGAAACAAGGTCAATTATGCTTTCTCCCAGCTTAATTGTCCGCCAAAGCTCATATCGAAAACGGGAGTAAAGGAGGTGGGTTTTTCGAAAATGCGACAAGATATCTCAAGCCAAAAGTGCTTGCCCTGAGTTTCGCAGCCCGAGCAAGCACTTAATGAAGAAGATACCCTCGCAATGAGGGCAGCTTCGTTCCCGATTATATCACAACAGAAGTTTCGAACCTGTTCGTATATAGGAGAGAAGATCATGTTCCGCTTTAAGACTTTCTTGTTGATCGTGGTCATTTCGCTGCTTCTGGCTGCCTGCCAGCCGGCCGCGGCGCCTGCCCCCACCGAAGTTCCCGCCGCACCTCCGGCCGCCGCCCCTGCCGAACCGGAAGTTCAGCACGTTACCAAGCTCGCCTGCGCGCCCAACTGCCAGTACAAAGACCTGGTGATCGGTTTTCTGCAGACCGGTTCCGAAGGCGGCTGGCGCGCGGCCAACACCGCATCATTCAAAGAGACCGCCACGCAGCTTGGGCTAACCCTCAAGTTCTATGATTCACAGAATGACCTGGCCAAACAGGTCGCCGGATTCCACCAGTTTATTCAGGACCCGGAAGTAAACGTGATCGTTCTTTCGGCGCTGGAAACCACCGGTTGGGAAGACGTGCTGCAGGAAGCCTACAAAGCCGGCAAGCTGGTTGTGATCCAGGACCGCCGCATCGACGCCCCGGATACACAGTTCACCACCTTCATCGGCGCGGACTTTGTCGAGGAAGGCCGCAAGTCGGCGGCGGAGATCTGCGAGCTGCTGAAAGACAGCGAAACCAAGAACGTGTGGGAGCTGGTGGGTAATGTGGGCTCCTCTGCCGCCAAGGACCGCGGCCAGGGCTTCCGCGAGGCCATGACTGAATGCGGGCTCAACATTACCAAGAGCCAGACCGCCAACTGGAGCATCACCGAAGGCAAGCAGGTCACCGAAGCCTGGCTGAAGGAAACCAAGGACGTACAGGCGATCTTCGGGCAGAACGACGAAATGGCCCTCGGCGCGATCGAAGCGCTGAAGGAAGCCGGTCTCAAGCCGGGCGTGGATGTGATGGTGCTCTCGGTGGATGCCACCGCTGGCGCGTTCAAATCCATGCTGGCGGGCGACCTGAATGTGACCGTGGAATGCAACCCGCTGCTGGCCCCGCAGGTGTACGAAGCCGCGCTGAAGGCCGCCAACGGCGAAACGCTGCCCAAGTGGATCCCCTCGCAGGAATCCGTGTTCCGCGCCAGCGACCCGAACCTGCAGGAAATTGCTGACGGGCGCAAGTACTAAATCGATTCACCTGCCCGGCTCCTTACCGGGCAGCCTTGAACCATCGCTAACGCTGGGGTGAGGAGCAGCATGTATGCCGCTCCTCACCTCGGCGGGATAGGACGGCAGGCATGGACGAACCGAGCAGCGCGAATCTTCTCATTTCCATGCGCGGCATGAACAAGGCGTTTCCAGGCGTGCAAGCCCTGGCAAACGTCGATTTCGACCTGCGCTACGGCGAAATCCACGCGCTCATGGGCGGCAACGGCGCCGGCAAATCCACGCTGATCAAGATCCTCACCGGAGCGGAAAGCGCGGACAGCGGGAAGATCACCCTTGCCGGGAA
>CALDSL010000047.1 GCA_937920255.1 uncultured Anaerolineaceae bacterium
CTGCTGGAGGTGATGCAGGAACGCCAGGTGACCATCGGCCGCGAGACCTACCGCGTGCCCGACCCGTTCCTGGTGCTGGCCACCCAGAACCCAATCGAAACCGAAGGCACCTACGCGCTGCCCGAGGCCCAGGTGGACCGCTTTATGCTCAAAGTGCTGGTGGGCTACCCCACCCCCACCGAGGAGTTTGTCATCGTCGAGCGCATGACCGGTTTCCTCGAAAGCGTGCAAAAGGTGCTCACCACCGAGCAGCTGGTGGAACTGCAGAAGAAGGCCTACCAGGAAGTGTACGTCGACCCGGCGCTGATCGAATACGCCATCCGCCTGGTGACCGCCACGCGCCAGCCCAAAGATTTTGGCCTGAAAGAGCTGGAACACTACATTCAGTTCGGCGCCAGCCCGCGCGCTTCCATCAACCTGATCCTTACCGGGCGCGCGCTGGCCTTTGTGCGCGGCCGCAGCTACGTGCTACCGCAAGACGTGCTGGATATGGCCCCCGACGTGCTGCGCCACCGCGTGGTGCCTTCGTATGAGGCCCTTTCGGACAACGTGACCAGCGACGACCTGCTCAAACGCATCTTCGAGCGCATCCCCATTCCGGTGGTGCCGCTGCACGAACACAACCGGGTGCGCGCCAATGCTTGACCTGTTCCGGCGCGGCAAGCCGGGCCAGCCGCCCGCGCCGGAAGCGGCCGCGGAGCCGCCGCGCCGCGCCACCCCCGAACGCATCCTGCAGCGCATCGACTGGCAGGTGGTGCGCCGCCTGGACGGCCTGCTGCAGGGCGACTACCGCAGCCTGTTTTACGGCTATGGGGTCGATTTTGCCGACCTGCGAGAGTACCAACCCGAAGACGACATCCGCTACATTGATTGGAACGTCACCGCGCGCATGGACACACCGTATGTGCGCCAGTACGTGGAAGACCGCGAAATCACCGCCTGGTTTCTGGTGGACCTCAGCCCCTCGATGGACTTTGGCACCACCGTCACCGACAAGCGCGCCGTGATGATCGACCTGGTGGCGGTGCTGTCGCGCCTGCTCACCCGTCACGGCAACCGCGTGGGCGCGGTGCTGTACAGCGGACAGGCGCATGAAGGCGCGAACAAGCGCCTGGCGCGCATCATCCCTGCCAAAGGCGGCCGCAACCAGGTGCTGCTGATGATCAACGAACTGCTCAAGCAGCCCAGGCTGGAGCGCGCGCCCTTTACCGACCTGAAGGCCATGCTGGAAGGCAGCCTGCGCGCCATCCGCAAGCGCTCGCTCATCTTCGTCCTGTCGGATTACATCAGCGCGCCGGGCTGGGAAAGCGCGCTGCGCCTGATGAAGCACCGCCACGAAGTGATCGCCGTGCGCCTGTGGGACCCGCGCGAGGTGGAACTGCCCGACGTAGGCCCGGTGTGGATGGAAGACGCCGAAACCGGCGAGCAGATCTACGTGGACACGCACGACCCCAACTTCCGCGCCCGGTTTGAAGAAATCACGCGCAAGCGCGAGGCCAGCCTGAACGCGGCCTTCCGCCACGCGGGGGTCGAACCGTGGTCGCTTTCGACCGAAGAAGACCTGGTGCGCGCCATCGTGCGCTTCGCGGCGGTGCGTAAGCAGTTCCACCGCGCGCGCGGCGCTCCCGTTGCCAGCACGGCGGTGACGCGATGACCTTCGAATGGCCGTCCATGCTGCTTTCGCTGCTGCTGGTGCCAGTGGTGGTGCTGCTCTACCTGCGAGTGCAACGCCGCCGCCGGGTGCTCTCCAATAACTTTGGCGCGTTTGGCCGCCAGCAGCCCGCGCGGGCCGCCGGGCCGGGTTTCCGCCGCCACGTGCCGCCGCTGTTCTTCCTGGCCGCGCTCGTGATTCTGCTGGTGGCGCTGGCGCGCCCGCAGGCCGAGGTCAACCTGCCACGCGTGGAAGGCACGGTGATGCTGGTGTTCGATGTTTCGTACAGCATGGCTGCCACTGACGCCGAGCCGAGCCGCCTGGACGCCGCCAAAGCCGCCGCGCAGGAGTTCATCCTCAGCCAGCCGGAGACGATCCAGATCGGCATCGTTTCCTTTAGCGCCAGCGGGTTCGCCCTGCAGCCGCCCACCAACGACGCCAATATGCTGATCGAAGCCGTCGAGCGCTTGCAGCCGGAAAACGGCACTTCGCTCGGCCAGGGTATCTACGTGGCGCTGAATGCCATCGCCGTCGGCGCCGGGCTGCCACCCGCGCCCACCCCCCAACCATCCACAGACGATGACCGGTTTGATCTCAACCCGCTGGAGCAACTGCCGGAAGGCCCATACCCCCCCTCGGTGATCGTGCTGCTGACAGATGGGGAGAACAATCAGTCGATTGATCCGCTGGAAGCCGCCCAGGCCGCCGCCGACCGCGAAGTGCGCGTGGACGCGCTTGGGTTCGGCACGCCGGGGGGCGTCGACCTGGAAGTGAACGGCTTTGTGGTGCACACCGTGCTCGACGAAGCCATCTTGCAAGAGATCACCCGCGTGGGCGGCGGAAGCTATTACAACGCTCAGAATGAACCAGATTTCAAGGCGGTCTATTCCAACCTGACCCCGCGCCTCGTCGTCAAACCCGAGAAAATGGAGGTGACTTCGGTGTTCACCGGCGCCAGCATCCTGGCGCTGGCGCTGGGGGCCATTTTCTCGCTGGCATGGTTCAATCGCCTGCCATGACCGCGTTTATTGGTATCGGAGGGTTTCCATGAATCTGTTATGGCCCAGTGCCCTGATCCTGTTGAGCCTGATACCACTGGCAGTTGCTGTGTATTTCCTGATGCTGCGCCGCCGGCGGCGCTACGCCGTGCGTTATTCCAGCCTGGCGATTATCCGCGAGGCGATCCCGGCCCAATCCAGGCTGCGGCGGCATCTGCCGCTGGCGCTGTTCCTGCTGGCGCTGGGCAGCCTGGTGTTTGCCCTGTCGCGTCCGGTAGCGGTGACGATTGTGCCCGCCGGGCGGGCCAATGTGATCCTGGCGCTGGATGTCTCGCGCAGCATGATCCAGACCGATATTCCGCCCAGCCGGCTGGCGGCGGCCAAAAGCGCCGCCCTGACCTTCATCGAGCACCAGCAGACCACGAACCAGATCGGGGTGGTGGCCTTCGCCGGCTACGCGCAACTCGTCCAGGCGCCGACCAATGACAGCGAATCGCTCGAAAACGCGGT
>CALDSL010000048.1 GCA_937920255.1 uncultured Anaerolineaceae bacterium
GAGAGCCTGATGGCCGAGCTGGATGAAAAACACCAGTTCCCCTATGAACCCTGGCAGGCGCTGGCCGACCAGGGCATCCTCTCGCTCGGCATCCCCGAGGAGTACGGCGGCACACCGGCCGATATTCTCACCATGACCCTGGTGACCGAAGCCCTGGGCAAGCACGCCTTCACCCTTGGCATTATCTATTCCCTGGGGGTCATTACCATCCGCGATATCGTCCAGTTTGGCTCGCCCGAGATCAAGAAGCGCGTGCTGGAGGGCTTCGTGCAGGGCGACGCCCCGGTGGCGCTGGGCATCACCGAACCTCAGGCCGGCTCGGATGCCGCCGCGCTGCGCGCCACCGCCACCTTTGACGGCGACGACGTGGTCTTCAACGGCCAGAAGATGTACTGCACCCTGGCCGAGATCTCGCCCTACATCATGTTGATGACGCGCGACCCCGGCGGCGCCAACCCCTACGAATGCATTTCCATGTGGCTGCTGCCCACCGACACCCCCGGTGTGCGCTTCAGTAAGATCAACAAGGTCGGCTGGTGGAGCATCCCCTCCTACGAGGTCTACATCGAAAACGCGCGCGTGCCGCGCAGCAACCTGATCGGCGAGATCAACAAGGGCTGGCCGCAGTTAATGGCCAACTTTGAAATCGAGCGCCTGGCGCTGTGCGCCGCCTCGCTAGGCGCGGCTGAAGCCGCCTACGAAGATGCCGTCGCCTACGCCAACCAGCGCGTGCAGTTCGGCAAGCCCATCGGCAGCTTCCAGGCTGTGCAGCACCTGCTCACCGACATGGCGATCAAGATCGAGAACATGCGTAATTACATCTACAAAATCGCCTGGATGATGGACAACGACATGCCCGTGCGCCACGAGCACGCCATGTGCAAGCTGTACGTTGCCCGCGCCGCCGACGAGGTGATTGACTCTGGCATGCAGATCCTCGGTGGCTTGGGCTATACCATGGATCATCGCATCCAGCGCCTGTGGCGTGATATCCGCCTCATGCGCATCGGCGGCGGCACCGATGAAATCATGTACAACATCGCCGGCCCGCAATTATTGAAGTTGGCCCGGAAATGAGGAGACCCTATGCACATTGTCGCGTGCGTAAAATTCACCCCCGACCCCAGCGATATCCAGGTGCGCCCCGACGGCGCGATCTCGCTCGAGCGCGCTGAGTGGACCATCAGCAGCTTTGACCTGCAGGCCGTCGAAGCCGGCGTTCAGATGGCCGAGCAGCACGGCGGCCAGGTCACCGCGCTCAGCGCCGGGCCGGCCCAGGCCGGCAGTTCCAAGCTGCGTAAAGACCTGCTCTCGCACGGCCCGGATGCACTGGCGCTGGTAATCGACGAAAGCCTGCGCGCCGCCGATACCGCCGCCACCGCCCGCGTGCTGGCCGCCGCCGTGCAAAAGCTCGGCGATGTTGATCTGGTGCTGTGCGGCGAAGGCTCCGCCGACCTGTACTTCCAGCAGACCGGCCTGCAGGTCGGTGAGCGCCTGGGCTGGCCGGTCTTCAACGCCGTCAGCAAAATCGAATTGGTCCGAGAAGGCCGCCTGCTGGTCGAACGCGACCTGGAGGACGAGGTTGAAGTGCTGGAAGTGCCGCTGCCGGCCGTGTTGATGGTCACCACCGACATCCACGAGCCGCGCCTGCCCACCATGAAAGAAATCCTCAAGGCCAGCAAGAAGCCCGTCACCGAGTGGAGCTTGAGCGATCTCGGCGTGAATAGCGCCAGCGCCGTCGAGGTGGTGCAGGTCAGCGCGCCGCACCAGGTGCAGCGCAAGGGCGTCCTCATCACCGGCACGCCCGAAGAAGCGGCGCAGGAACTCGTGCGCCACCTGACCAAAGAAGGCATTCTTTAGGAGCGCAGCGCATGCCCAAACCTGTTCTCGTATTTTCCGAAAAACCCGCCCTGCTGGCCGAAATGATCGCCGGCGGGCTCCAATTCTCAGAAGACGTGTATGCCGTGGTGACCGGCCCGCGCGAAGCCGCCGACACCGCCGTGCAGCACGGCGCACGTCGCGCGCTATGGGCGCAGCCCCCTTCCAGTGAAACCCTTGTGGAGGATGCCGTCCCCACCCTCGAAGCCCTGGTGCGCGAGCACCAGCCCGCCCTGGTGCTGGTGGGTGCCACGCGCCGCGGGCGGGTGGTGGCGGGACGCCTGGCCGCCCGCCTGGATACCACCGCGCTGACCGACGTACAGGAAATTTCGGCCGCGGGCGACGGTTTCCAGATCCGCCATATGATCTTTGGCGGCGGCGCGGTGCGCGTCGAGCGGCTGCAGGCCGCCACAGTGGTGGCCACCGCCGGGCCGGGCGTGTTCCCTGCCCGCGCCCCGCAGCCCGGCGCGCCCGGCGAGGTGCTGCCGGTGGAGTTTATCGCGCCGCAGGCTGGCGCGGTGCTGCGCGAGCGCCGACCGCGCGCCGGCGCGGTCACCAACCTGGCGGCAGCCAAACGCGTGGTCTGCCCGGGGCGCGGCGTTGCCAAAGAGGAAGACCTGGAGATGATCCGCGCGCTGGCCCAGGCGCTCAGCGCCGAGATCGGCTGCACCCGCCCGCTGGCCGAGGGCCTCAACTGGCTGCCACGCGAGCGCTACATCGGCATTTCCGGCGCCCAGGTGCGCCCCGACCTGTACCTGGGGGTGGGCGTCTCTGGCCAGGTGCAGCACATGATCGGCATGAGCCGCTCGAAGATCGTAGCCGCCATCAACAAAGACCGTAACGCGCCCATCTTCGCCAGCGCCGATTACGGCATCGTCGGCGATCTGTACGCCGTGGTGCCCGCCCTGCTGGAAGCGTTGAAAAAACGATGAGTGACGACCGCTTTGACGCCATCATCGTCGGCGCAGGCGTGGCGGGCAGCACCGCCGCATACCTGCTGGCGCAGCAGGGCCTGCAGGTGGTGCTGGTGGAGCGCGGCCCCTACCCGGGCAGCAAAAACCTCAGCGGCGGGGTGCTCTACACCCGCGTGCTGGAGCACATCTTCCCCAACTACGCCGAAGAAGCCCCGCTCGAGCGCTGCATTACCCGCCAGGTGATCAGCTTTCTGGGCGGCGACGCCAGCTTCAACGTCGATTTCAAGAACCCGGCCTTTCTGCAGCCGCCTTACAATGCCTTCACCGTGCTGCGCGCCAAATTCGACCGTTGGCTGGCCGAACAGGCCGAAGCGGCCGGCGCCATGCTGGTGCCCGGCATCAAGGTCGAGCAGGTGATCAAAGACGGCACTGGCCGCGTGGTAGGCGTGCTGGCCGGGGAAGATGAACTCATGGCAGATGTGGTCATCGCCGCCGATGGCGCTACCTCGTTCCTGGCGCAACAGGCCGGGCTGCGCGGGCGCATCGACACCAGGCACGTCGCCACCGGCGTTAAGGCCGTGGTCGGCCTGCCGCAGGCTACCATCGAGGACCGCTTCCATCTGGACGGCAACGAGGGCGTGGCCTACACCACCCTCGGCGCGGCCACGCGCGGCGTGGCAGGCGGCGGCTTCCTCTACACCAACCGCGAGAGCCTGTCGGTGGGGCTGGTGATGCGCCTGGACGACCTGGTGCGCACCCAATCCCGCCCGGCAGAGATCTTCGACGAGTTCCTGGCGCACCCGGCCATCGCCCCGCTGCTCAAAGACGGCGAGCTGCTCGAGTATGGCGCGCACCTGGTGCCGGAGGGCGGGCTGGAGATGGTCCCGCAGCTTTACGCGGACGGGATGCTGGTGGTCGGGGACGCCGCCGGACTGGTGATTAACAATGGTTTCGCCATCCGCGGCATGGACCTGGCCATCGGCTCGGCCGTGGCCGCGGCGCAGGCCGTGGCCGAGGCACGCGAGGCCAACGACTTTTCCGCCAGGAGCCTGAGCCGCTACAAAACCATGCTCGACCGCTCGTTTGTGATGCGCGATATGCGCACCTACAGCCGCGCCCCGCATTTTTTGGACAATCCGCGCCTGTTCAAGCAGTATCCCGAACTGCTGGCGGATATGATGACCCGCATCTACACCCAAAACGCGGACGGCAAGCAGCCCGCCCGCAACGAGGCCCGACAGAGCCTCAAAGACAGCCGTATCTCCCTGGCGCAGCTCGCCCGGGACGTACTCGAAGGAGCACGCGCGTTATGAAACGATTATCCATATTGGAAAAGATCGCAAGAGATAAATTTGAGCTGGACGAAGGCCACCCGCACATCGAAGTCCACGAAGAAGAAATCCGCGAGCTGTGCCCCGACCTCTCGTGCCTGTATGTTTGCCCGGCCAACGTTTACAGCGAGCAAAACGGCCGCATCATGGCCGATTGGGCCGGGTGCGTCGAGTGCGGCACCTGCCGCGTAGCCTGCCCGCCCGAAGGCCTCACCTGGGTCTTCCCGCGCGGCGGGTTTGGAATCGTCTATCGCGAGGGGTAGCGCAGCGTGGAAGTCATCCAGTCGACCATTGATATTCACAGCCCCGAGTTCGCCAGCAACCGGGACTACCACCGCGCGCTGGCCGAAACTCTGCGCCAGCGCCAGGCGCAGGTGCGCCAGGGCGGCGGCGAGAAGTACCAGCAGCGCCACGCCGGGCAGGGCAAGTTGTTCGTGCGCGAGCGCATCAACCGCCTGATCGACCCCGGCACGCCCTTCCTCGAGCTGTCCCCCCTCGCTGCCTGGGGCGTGTACAGCAATCAGGCCCCCGGCGCGGGCATCGTCACCGGCATCGGGCGCGTCTCGGGGCGCGAGGTGGTCATCGTCGCCAACGACGCCACCGTCAAAGGCGGCACCTATTTCCCGCTCACCATGCGCAAGCACCTGCGCGCGCAGCAGATCGCTGAGGAAAACCACCTGCCCTGTGTCTACCTGGTTGATTCGGGTGGTATCTTCCTGCCTATGCAGGATGAGGTCTTCCCTGATTCGGACGACTTCGGGCGTATCTTCTACAATCAGGCGCGCATGAGCGCCCTGGGCATCCCGCAGATCGCGGTGGTGATGGGCTCGTGCACCGCCGGCGGCGCGTACGTGCCCGCCATGAGCGATGAAACCGTCATCGTGCGCGGCACCGGCACAATCTTCCTGGGCGGGCCGCCGCTGGTCAAGGCTGCCACGGGGGAGGATGTGACTGCCGAGGAACTGGGCGGCGCGGACGTGCACACGCGCCTGTCCGGCGTCGCCGACCACTTCGCCGAGGATGATGACCACGCGCTGGAGATTTGCCGCGATATCCTCGCCACCATCCCGGCACGCGGCTGCCGCGAGGGCGATACCTGGCTGGACGGGCTGGACATCCTCTCGCCCGAAGACCCGCTCTACCCCGCCGAGGAAATCTACGGCATCCTGCCCACCAGCAGCCGCCAGACCTACGACGTGCGTGAGATCGTCGCCCGCATCGTCGATGGCTCGGTGCTGCGCGAGTTCAAAGCCCGTTACGGCACCACCCTGGTCACCGGTT
>CALDSL010000049.1 GCA_937920255.1 uncultured Anaerolineaceae bacterium
ACCTTCGCCGGCTCGATCACCAAGGCCGAAGACATCGCCCAGTATAAAGTGGGCGTGCAGTCCGGCACGGTGCAGGCTGACTGGATTGACGAAAACCTGGTGCAGCCCGGCCTGCTCGCGACCGAAAATCTGCTCCAGTACGAACGCGTCGACCAGGCTGCGCTGGATGTAAAAGCCGGCCGCATCGACGTACTGATGGGCGACAACATTCCCCTGGCGGCACTGGCGGAAAGCCTGGGTGGTTTGAAGATGGCCTTTGAAGACACCGTGGCTTCGGGCGAGTTTATGCTGATCCTGCCCAAGGAAGAACCCGAGCTCCAGGCCGAGCTGGATAAAGCCATCACCGCGCTGAAAGAGGAAGGTTTTGTAGACGAGTTAGCGCAGAAGTGGTTCAAGTAAAACAGTGAACATCTGAGGGGGCGGCACATTCTGCCGCCCCCTTTGTTTACAGCACTGCCGGAGGGCACGCGAAGATCGATGAATGAGTTTCTTCCGTTTATTCTGGGGGGCATTGGCATCACACTGGGCGTAACGCTGGTAGCCCTGCCAATGGGATTTATCGTCGGCTTGCTGCTGGCGCTGGTGCGCATCTACGCGCCGCGCTGGGCGCGCTCGATCGTCAACATCTACAGTACCGTGATGCGCGGCATCCCGCCCATTGTTCTGCTCTTTTTGCTGTATTTTGTCATGTCGGGCGCCATTAATTTATCGCCATTTATGGCCGGCTCGCTATCATTAGGCATTATTTCCAGCGCCTACCAGCTCGAAATCTTCCGGGGCGCCTTTCTTTCCGTGAGCAGCGGGCAAATGATGGCCGCGCGCGCGGTGGGCATGACGCGCATCCAGGCCATTCGCCACATTATGCTGCCCCAGGCGCTGCGGCTGGCAATTCCGCCCTGGTCAAATGAAGTTGCCAACCTGATCAAAGACTCCTCGCTGGTGTATGCCCTGGGCGTGCCAGAAATTCTGCGCCGCGCGCAAAACGTGAGCGCGGCCACCAATGAATTTTTCCTGGCTTTTGGCATCGCCGCAGTGGTGTATTTTGTGCTGGTATTTTTCTCCAATCGGTTTCTGGATTGGGTCGAACGCAGGACTCAGATCCCGGCGTTTTAGCGCAGCAAAGTTGAAGGTGACCTGTGGATAAGCCTATTCTCGATATTGTTGAAGTCGCAAAAATTTATGGCAAGAATGAGATCCTCAAGAGCATCGACTTGCAGGTGAAGGAAGGCGACACGGTGGTGCTGATTGGACCGTCTGGCACGGGTAAAAGCACATTGCTGCGCTGCATTAACCTGCTCACCCGCATCGACCGTGGCCATATCTACCTGGACGAGAAGGAGATCACCGGCCCGGGGGTAAACGAAGACCGCGTGCGCCAGCACATCGGCATGGTGTTTCAGGATTTCCTGCTGTTCAACCACCTCAGCGCGCTGGATAACGTGATGATCGGCCCGGTGAGGGTCAAGAAAATGCCGGCCAAGGAAGCACGCGAAAAGGCGATGTACGAACTGGAGCGCGTGGGGCTGAAAGACAAGGCGGATAACTATCCCGGCCAGCTCTCCGGCGGGCAAAAGCAGCGCGTGGCCATCGCCCGCGCGCTGGCAATGGATCCCCGCATTATGCTGTTTGACGAGCCCACCTCCGCCCTCGACCCTGAATTGATCGGCGAGGTGCTGGAGGTGATGCGCAAGCTTGCGCGCGAAGGCATGACCATGGTGTGCGTGACCCACGAAATGGGCTTTGCCCGCGAAGTCGCCACCAATATCGTCTTCATGGAAAAAGGGCTGATCGTCGAGCAGGGCACGCCGGATAAGATGTTCAACCACCCCAAGTACCCCCGCACGCGGGAGTTCCTGTGGAAAATCACCGAACTGTACGGCGGGCACGACGAGGCTAAGAGCTGATTATGGAATGGCTGACCTACCTCAGCACGTACCGGGAAGAATTTCTTGCAGGGACCATCCTGACCCTGAAGCTGGTGGGCTTTGGTCTGCTGGCGGGGTTTGGGTTGGGGCTGCTGGCGGCGCTGCTGCGCGTTTACGGCGGAAAAGCGCTGCGCTGGCTGGCCATCGGATACATTGAACTGTTCCGCGGCACGCCCCTGCTGGTGCAACTGTTCCTGGTGTATTTTGGCCTGCCTGATCTGGGGGTCACCCTTGACCGGATGACGGCGGCGTACGTGACCCTGGCGCTCAACTCGGGCGCATACCAGGCTGAATACCTGCGCGGAGCGATCCAATCCATCGGCAGCGGGCAAATGATGGCCGCGCGCGCCATGGGGATGAGCCGCATGCAGAGCATCTGGTATATCATCCTGCCCCAGGCGCTGCGCATGGTGATCCCAGCCTGGTCGAACGAGCCCATCT
>CALDSL010000050.1 GCA_937920255.1 uncultured Anaerolineaceae bacterium
ACGGGTACGGCCTGACGATTTCCTCGCTGGCCTACTACCCCAACCCCCTGCACCCCGACCCTGAGCACCGCGCCACGGTGATCGGCCACCTGGAGAAGGTCATCGACGCGGCGGCCATGCTGGAAACGCCGGTGGTGGGTACCTTCGTTGGCAAGGATAAGGACAAGACCGTCCCGCAAAACCTGGAAGATTATGCCAAAATCTGGCCGCCGATTGTCAAGTACGCCGCCGAGCGCGGCGTGAAGATTGCCATCGAGAACTGCCCGATGATCTTCTCGTACGACGAGTGGCCGGGCGGAAACAACCTGGCCAGCACGCCCGCCATCTGGCGCAAGATGTGGGAGATCATCCCGGACGATAATTTCGGGCTCAACCTGGATCCCTCGCATCTGGTGCTGCAGATGATCGACTACGAGCGCGTGGTGCGCGAGTTTGGTAGCAAGATTTTCCACGTGCACGCCAAAGACCTGCACATCGACCACGAAGGGCTGTACAACCACGGCGTGCTGTCGCAGGGCATGGGCTGGCAGGTTCCGCGCCTGCCCGGCCTGGGCGATATGGACTGGCGCAAGTTCTTCGCGGCGCTCACCTGGGCGCGCTACGACTACGTGGTCAGCATCGAGCACGAAGACCGCGCCTTTGAAGGCGATATCGACCTGGTGAAGCGCGGCTTCTACATCGCCCGCGACGCGCTCAAGCCGTTTGTGTATTAGTCAACCCCCCTCCCGCTCCCCCCATCTTCAAAGAACGAAGATGGAGGGAGAGAACACGATTAACCTCCCCCCATTTTCGGTTTTTGAAAATGGGGGAGGTTGGAGGGGGGTATTCGCCCCAATAACAACTCGCCAGCATGGAGAGCTATGAAACATTTCATCGGCTGTGACCTGGGCGGCACCAACCTGCGCGCAGCGCTCATCGACGTGGACAGCGGCGAATGCCTGCACGCCGAATCCATCCCCACCCTGGCGCGCGAAGGCCACGACGCGGTGATGGCGCGCATGGCCGCGCTGATTTTGGACGTGATCCGCGCCGCAGGCATGACTCCCGACCAGATCGGCGGGGTAGGCATCGGCGTTCCGGGCGTGCTCGACCTGGAAAAGGGCGAGACGCTGTTCCTGCCCAACCTGCCCGGCACCTGGCCGCATGTGCCGCTGGCCGCCACCATCCAGCAGCGCACCGGTTTGCGCGTGGCGCTGCTCAACGACGTGCGCTCGATCACCTGCGGCGAATGGCGCTTTGGCGCCGGGCGCGGCGTGGATACGGTTGCGGTCTTTGCGGTCGGCACCGGCATCGGCGGCGGGCTGGTGATCAACGGCCAGCTTCATCTGGGCATCGGCGGCACGGGCGGCGAGCTGGGACATATGACCATCGACTACAACGGCCCGCGCTGCGGCTGTGGCAATTACGGCTGCCTGGAAGCATTCGCCTCCGGCCCGGCCATCGCCGCGATGGGGATGAAGGCCGTGGCCCAGGGGCTGACCACCAGCCTGGGCGAACTGTGCGGGTACGACCTGAACAAAATCACCCCCGCGCTGATCGCCCGGGCGGCGGAGCAGGGCGATACCATTGCTCGCGATATTTATGAGAAGGCCGGGTTTTACCTGGGCGTGGCGGCGGCCAACATGTGCGCTTCGGTTGGCCCGCGGCGCATCGTGCTGGCGGGCGGTGTGGCCAACGCCGGCCGGCTGCTGCTGGAGCCGATGGAGCGCACCATGCGCGAGCGGGTGACAATCATGCCGGTCGATCAGGTGGAGATCGTGCCCGCACTGTTGGGCGACGACGCGGGCGTGATCGGCGCGGCGGTTTGGGCGGCGATGCAGCATGGCTGAGCCGGAGGGCATCGTCATTGGAGTCGACCTGGGCGGCACCAACGTGCGCGCCGGGGCGGTATCCGCGGACGGCAAGCTGCTGTCCGCTCAAGACGCGCCCATCCGCGCTGAGGACGGCCCGCAGGCCGGCGTGCAGCGCATCGGCGACCTGATCGAGGCCGTCATCGCGCGGCTTCCGCACGGCCAGCGTCCGGCGGCGGTGGGCATTGGCTCCACCGGGCCGCTCGACCGGCGCACGGGCGCGATCCAGAACCCGCACACGCTGCCGGGCTGGGAAGATGTGAGCGTGGTGCGGCCGCTGGAAGCGCGCTTTGGCGTGCCGGTGGCGCTGGAAAATGACGCCGACGCCGCCGCGCTGGGCGAGGCCTGGGCCGGGGCCGGCCGCGCGGTGCGGCGCATGGTGATGGTAACGGTGGGCACAGGGGTGGGTACAGGCATCACGCTGGACGGGCACATCTACCGCGGCCTTGACGACGAGCACCCCGAGGGTGGCCACCTGGTGGTCGACCCGGCCGGTCCGCCGTGCTACTGCGGCGGCCGCGGCTGCCTGGAGAGCCTGGTGGCCGGGCCGGCCATTGCGCGTCACGCGGCGCAGGAGCCGGGGCTGCAAAACTCGGCGCTGTGGGCGCTGTGCGCCGGCCAGCCGGAAAACCTGACCGCCGGGCACGTGTTCGAGGCCGCGCGCATGGGCGACGCGTTGGGCGTGCAGCTTACGCGCCGCGCGGCGCGCTACCTGGGGCTGGGTCTGGTAAGCCTGGTGATGACCTTTTTGCCGGATGCGATTGTGTTTACCGGTGGGGTAATGCATTCGTTTGACCTGCTGGAGGATGATCTGCGCGCCATCCTGCGCCAGCACAGCGTGATCGTTCCCGCCGAGCGCGTGCAGTTGCGCATGGCCGAGCTCGGCCAGTGGGCCGGTGTGATCGGCGCAGCGCGCGCCGCGCAGCTTTTGACATCAGGATAAGCATTCCATGGATCCATATATCAATGATATTCTCTCGCAGCCGGATGCGCTGCGCCGCGCGCTGGGCGCGTTCCCGCGCGAGGCGCTGCAGGAGCTGGCCGGGCGCATTTACGCCGGGGCGTTTGACCGCGTGGTGATCACGGGCATGGGCGCGTCCTATAACGCCGCCTATCCGGCCCTGCTGGCGCTTTCCGGTCTGCCCGTTCCGGTGCAACTGGTGGACACGGCCGAGCTGCTGCACTACCAGCCCGGATTGGTGGGGCCGCGCACGCTGCTATGGCTCAATTCGCAGTCCGGGTACAGCGCCGAGCCGGTGCGCCTGCTGGAGCGTCTGCGCGACCGGCGGCCGGGGTTTATCCTCACCTGCACCAATGATCCCAACAGCACCATGGCCCACGCGGCCGACCTGAACGTGGACATTGCCGCCGGACCGGAGTTTACCGTCAGCGCCAAGACCTACACCAACATGCTGGCCACGCTGATGCAGTGCGCCGCGGTGCTGCGCGGCGAAGGGCTGGATTCGCTGCGCGCCTCACTGCACGGCGCGGCGGATGCGATGCAAACCTACCTGGCCGGCTGGCAGGCCGAAGTGTCGCGGCTGGACCAGCTCACCCGCGGGATCGCCGGCATGACTGTGCTGGCGCGCGGGCCGTCGTTGAGCACGCTGTGGAACGGCACGCTGATCCTCAAAGAGGCGGCCAAGGTGGCGTTTGAAGGCATCAACGCCGCCGAGTTCCGCCACGGCCCGCTGGAACTGGTGGAGCCGGGCTTCACCGCGCTGGTCATCGCCGGGGCGGGGCAGACACGCGCGCTCAACGTGGGGCTGGGTGAGGAAATCCTGCGCTACGGCGGCGACGTGTTCTGGCTGGCGGCGCAGCCGCAGGCAGGCTTCACCCACCTGCCCATTCCCCCGGTCGATGAAGCCGCCTTGCCCCTGTTGGAAATCCTGCCGTTTGAGATGCTCACCCTGGCCTACGCCCCGCGCAAGGGCTTCAAAGCCGGCCATTTTCGTTATATCGAAAAGGTGACGAAGAAGGAATAAACAAGAACCGATTGGGTTGAGCGCCATGCGCTCAACCCAATCGGTTTATGATGCCTGTGAGACCGCGTTCCAGGCCAGCACCGTGCCGATCTCCAGCACCCACAGGAGGGTGAGAACCAGCTTCAGATTCCAACCCTGCAAGAGTTGGTCCATGCGGATTTCCAGCAGGGTAAACAGCGCCAGCACCACCAGTGTCACGCCCCAAAACAGCAGGCTGCGGTACCACGGGCGGGATGCTTCATTGCGCGGGTCGTAAAAACCCTCCAGGGTGATGATCTGGGCGGGAAATTCGGTGCGCAGGAATTGCTCCATTGAGAGCGTCTGCGTGGATTCCACCTTCGCGGCCTGCTCGGTGTGGCACACGATCCGGTCGCCGGGGCGATACAGATTACGCAGCGACTTTTCCCACTGGCGCGCTTCCACCAGCTTGGAATCGGCCGTGATGCGCTCGTCGGTTGTTTCCGCCACCATCATCACCGAACCGCGCTCGGCGGCCTGGCTGTTCTCACGCTCGCCGACCAGAATCAGGTACAGCACGTCGCACGCCTCGCGCACCGCCATGCGGTAGATATTTTGCGCCAGCGCCACGCTGCCAGCCAGCGATTGCGGGACAATCACAATCAGGCGATTGCGAGTTTGGGTTTGGGTTGCAGTTGTCAAAATGCTCTCCTTGAACAGCTAAGGAGAGTGTATTCATTTGCAATAAAGAGCGCGCAAATAAATCCGCGAGAATATAAAGAAATAATTAAGGGAACAGTTACTCCCCGGACTTTAACCGGTAGCCAATACCCGGCTCGGTCAGCAGAATTTGTGGATCATCCGGATTGGTTTCGATTTTTTTGCGGATCTGGCCGATATAGACGCGCAGGTATTCCACGTGGTCGATATCCGCAAAGCCCCACACCTGGGTGAGGATGGCCTGGTGGGTCAGCACCCGGTCGGCATGCGCCGCCAGGTAGGATAGCAGCTTGAACTCGGTGGCGGTCAGGCGGATCTCCTGCCCCGAGCGGGTGACGACGTGCCGCGCCAGGTCGATGCTGACCGGCCCCGCGGTGATGACGCTCTGCCGGTTGCCCAGCGACTGTTCGGAATGGCGCAGCGCCACGCGGATGCGCGCCAGCAGTTCTTCAATGCCAAACGGCTTGGTCAGATAATCATCCGCGCCTTTATCCAGCGCGGCCACCTTGTCTTTTTCGCTTTCACGCACCGAGAGCACGATGATCGGCACGCGCGACCATTCGCGGATTTGCTCGCACACCTGCAGGCCGTCCATGTCCGGCAGGGTCAGGTCGAGGATGATCACGTCCGGCGGCTGCGCCACCGCCAGGGCCATGCCCTGCTCGCCGTTGGTGGCGGTGGCTACGCGGAAGTGATTACTGCTCAAGATGGTTTTCAACGCGCGCAGGATCTGCGGCTCGTCGTCGATCAGGAGAATGAGCGGGTCTTTATCCATCCAAAATTTCCTTTGGTTGCGCCGGCAGCGCGCCGTGCAGCGTGAGCGGGAGCAGGAAGTGAAACGCGAAGCCCCCCGGCTGGTTCTCTGCCCATATTGTACCGCCGTGCGCCTCCACCAGCCCCTTGCAAATGGATAACCCCAATCCGGTGCCGGTGATGCGATCGGCTTCGGTCACCCGGTAGAACTTGTCGAAGATGCGCTCCAGGTGCTCGGGTGGCACGCCCGGCCCCTGGTTGGTGACGACTGTGTGCAGCCGGCCATTATCCTCCCGGCTGGAGATGGTGATCTGGCTGCCGGCCGGCGCGTATTTGATGCTGTTGGAGATCAGGTTGGTGAAGACCTGCTCGATCATGACGTAGTCGGTGGGCGCCAGCGGCAAATCTTCGGGAAAATCGGTTTTGAGGGTGTGGCCTTCCAACTGCTTGCGCATTTTGGAGACCACGC
>CALDSL010000051.1 GCA_937920255.1 uncultured Anaerolineaceae bacterium
GTAATCACAACTTCCGAATTGACCGCGCCGTGATGGATGCTCTTCACGGTTCCCTGCAATACATTGCGCGCACTGAGTTTCATTTCTTCTGCCCTTTCCCCATTCCAGAATGAATGGAACTTTCTAATTTCCGCTCTTTGCCACGCCAATTTCCAACTGGCCGTCGACCACGCGGGTCGGGTACCAGGGCGTCGGGACGACCGCCGGCAGGGTCAGCGCCTCACCGGTGCGAATATCAAACCGCGCTCCGTGGCGCGGGCAAATGACCTGATGGTCCTCCAGGTCTCCGTCGCCCAGAGGCCCGCCATCATGGGTGCACACATCGCCGATGGCATAGAACGTGCCGCCGACATTGAACACAACGATCGGAAGATCGCCGATCTCCAGAAAAATCCGCTCTCCGGGCGGCACTTCATCCACGCCGCCCACGCGGTAAAACTGGTACAGGCTTTCGTCCACCCGGTTCTGTTCGTTCATTTACTCGTCCGCGTCCAAATCGATTGTTTCACCCACGCCATACACGCCGGCTTTCAACACCTTTAGCGAAAGCAGCGCGCATTTGAGACGCACCGGCCCCAGTTCGATCCCCAGCAGGTCGAGAATATCCTGCTTGGTCAGTGCCTTGATCGCTTCCAGATCCTTGCCGATGATGCTTTCCAGCAGCAAATCAGCCGAGGCCTGAGAAATGGCGCAGCCATGGCCGCTGAACCCCGCCTCGCTGACGCGGTTGTTCTCGTCCACGCGCAGATCGATGCGAATATGGTCGCCGCACAGCGGGTTTTCGTCTTCAAAGCTGATATCATGCGGATCAAGCTCGCCCCGGTATGACGGGTTTTTATAATGCTCCAAAATCACTTCGCGGTAAAGATCGTCCATGCCGTCCCTCAGCCCAACATCTGCTTCACTTTTTCCAACCCTTCGGCCAGCCGGTCGACTTCTTCCCTGGTGCTGTAGAGATAGAAGCTGGCGCGGGTGGTGGCGGGCAGGTTGAAGCGCTGGTGCAGCGGCATGGCGCAGTGATGCCCGGCGCGCACGGCGATCCCTTCCCGGTCCAGAATTTGCGCAACGTCATGCGGGTGGATGCTGCCCAGCGTGAAAGCAGTCACGCCGCCCTTGTGCTCGGCGGTGGGGCCAAACATCTTTAGCCCCGAAATCTCGCTCAAGCGTTCCATGGCGTAGGCGGTGATTTCCTTCTCGTGCGCTTCCACCCACGTCATGCCGATCTTGGAAAGGTAATCCACCGCCGCGCCAAAACCGATGGCTTCGGCCACGGCCGGCGTGCCGGCCTCGAACTTGTGCGGCAGGTCATTGGGGGTGAAGCCGCGCAATGTCACCTTTTTGATCATATCGCCGCCGCCGAGGAAGGGCGGCATCTTTTCCAGCAGCGCCTGCTTGCCGTACAGCACGCCGATCCCGGTTGGGCCGAGCATTTTGTGCGCCGAGAAGGCCAGGAAATCAGCGTCCAGGTCGCGCACGTTAACCGGCAAATGCGGCACCGACTGCGCCCCGTCCACCAGCGTCACCGCGCCGGCGGCGTGCGCCAGGGCGATGATCTCTTTGGCCGGGGTGATGGTGCCCATCACGTTCGACATCTGCGAAAACGCCACCAGTTTCGGCTGCAGTTCGAGCAGCTTGCGGTAGGCTTCCAGATCCAGCAGCCCGTCATCCGTCACCGGGATGAACTCCAGCCGCAAACCCTTTTCGGCCGCCAGCATGTGCCAGGGCACCAGGTTGGAATGGTGTTCCATCTCGGTCAGAATGACCACATCGCCGCTGTTCAGGAAGGCGCGCCCCCAGGAGAGCGCCACCAGGTTAATCGATTCGGTGGTATTGCGGGTGTAAATCACCTCACGCTGGCTGCGCGCGCCGATAAAGGCCGCGATCTTGCCGCGCGCGGCTTCATACCCCGCCGTGGCTTCCTCAGCCAGGGTGTGCACGCCACGGTGGATATTGGCATTGTGCAGGCGGTAATATTCATCCATCGCTTGCAGAACGCTGGCCGGTTTTTGGGAAGTGGCGGTCGAATCCAGATAAACGAGCCGTTTTCCCGGGTGCACTTCGCGCTGCAGCACGGGAAAATCCTGGCGAATGCGCAGTATATCGCTCGCGTGTATTGCCGTATTTGTCATAATTGCCTTGCGTCCGATCCCGCCGGCGGAAACAGAGATTACTCGACCGTCGGCAGCGTAGATGACTTCGATGAAGAACGGCGCTGCGGCGGGCGCAGATTGTTGGAGTGCTGCGGGTACCACAGGATATGGTCGGGCACCATCCACCCATCCGTCAGAAAGACGTTCGACCGGAACTGTACCGCCACCATTTTCGGGTCCACCTGAACCACGATCCCCTTCAGCCAACCGCGCACGCGCTGTCCATTCTTCTCGTGATCACAAAAAACTTCAACAGTATCGCCAACGTCGAACGAAAATTCGGGGTTTGGCGCTTTCATGAATGGATATTTGGACATTCGCACTCTCCTGACCCGGTTTGCATCAAAGACATAACAATGTATTGTAGCACGCGGGCGATCTATCTGCCAGCGTAGGTGTTCATCTTATTGTGGATCGCCTGCTGGAAGCGCTCGCGCACGCCCTCAAAGGGGATACGCTGCATAATCGGGTCAAAAAAGCCTTCAACAATCAAACGTTCCGCTTCAACGCGCTCGATGCCGCGCGCCATCAAATAAAACACCTGGTCCTGATCGATGCGACCCACCGTGGCCCCGTGCGTGCAGCGCACGTCGTCGGCCAGAATCTCCAGCCCGGGGATCGAATCAGCGCGCGCCTTGCGGCTGAGCACCAGATTGCGGTTGGCCTGGTAGCCATCCGTCTTCTGCGCGCCGGGCGCCACGTAGATCATGCCCTGCCATACCGAGCGGCTGGTATCCATCAGCGCGCCCTTGAATAACAGGTCGCTGGTGGTGTTCTGCGCCAGGTGATTCTGTTGGGTGTCGTGATCCAGATGCTGGTCGTTATCAGTGAAGTAGAAACCGGACATGCGCCCCACGCTGCCTTCACCCGCCAGGCTCAACTCGGTAAAGTTCTTGGTCAGGTGGCTGCCCACCGCGCCGAAGATCCAATCCAGGTTGGCGCCGCGGTCGACTTTGGCGCGCTCGTGGCTGATGCTCCACACATGCTCGCCCCACGACTGCAATTCCACAAACTGCAGGCGCGCTTCCGGGCCAACAAAAATCTCGACGATGCCGGCATGCAGGCTCTGCCCGGCCTCGGTAGGCGAAGCGGATTCATGCACGTAGGTGGCCGAAGAGCCTTCGTCCAGATAGACCATCAGGTGCGAAATATGCGCCAGCCCGGTGCCCGGGCCCCAGACGATGCTCTGCAGCGGCTGCTCGACCTTGACGCCCTTGGGCACGTACAGCACAACGCCGTTCTGCGCCAGCGCGCCGGTCAGGGCGGCGAACTTGCCTTCATCGGTGGCTATCACCTGGCCCATGATCTTTTCCAGAATCTGCGGGTACTGCTCTTCGGCGGTGCGCAGGTCGGTAAAGACGACGCCCTGGCGCTGGAGTGCTTCGTTCAACTCGATCTGCGAGCCTCCGGGCACCAGTACCACCTGGCCACCATGGGCATCTCCGGTCAGCGGCTGGAGCAGCTCTGGGTCTACCGGCGGCAGATCCAGGTATGCGTCCTGCGCGGGGATGCGGTAGGTATCGGCGCGCAGGTCCTTCAGATCGGTGCGCCGCCAGGCTTCGTCTTGCGTAGTCGGCAGCGGCAGGGCCTTGAAGGTTTCCCAGGCCTTCTGCCGGTAGCCTGCCAGCCACGAATTGGAGACCGGCAGGCGCATCAAATCGCTGGTGAATGTGAAATCTTTCGGCTGTGTGCCCTGTGTGCGGCGTACGCGCGAAACAATGTTAGGCGTTTCATTCATCGTGTTCAGAACCTTCCCTTACCCAATCGAGCCTTCCATCTGCAGTTGGATCAGGCGGTTCATTTCCACCGCGTACTCCATCGGCAGTTCTTTGACCAGCGGCTCAATAAAGCCGGATACCACCATCGTCGTCGCTTCTTCTTCCGACAGGCCGCGGCTCATCAGGTAGAAGAGCTGCTCTTCGCCCACCTTGGAAACCGAAGCTTCGTGGCCGATGGTAACATCTTCCTCGTCAATCTCAATATACGGGTAAGTGTCGGAGCGCGACTGCGGGTCGAGCAGCAGCGCATCGCACACCACGTTGGACTTCGCGTTTTCCGCGCCCTTGTAGACCTTGAGCAGACCGCGGTACGAAGCACGCCCGCCGCCCTTGCTGATCGACTTGGAGGTGATCTTGCTGCTGGTGTTGGGCGCGAAGTGGATCACCTTGCCGCCCGCGTCCTGGTGCTGTCCAGGGCCGGCGAACGCCATCGAGAGGATCTCGCCGCGCGCGCC
>CALDSL010000052.1 GCA_937920255.1 uncultured Anaerolineaceae bacterium
AAGGTCTCCATGATGTGATAAAACGGCAACGATTGGATCTCCAGCACCGCCTCGGATTCTTCGGTGCCGCGCACGCAGTGCGGCGGCCAGGCGGCGAACTCAACCGCGTCGGGTTCATGCGTATCCTGTGGCAGGGCAAACTGGCGCACGCCCTGGTCGTAGGCGGCCTGCATCAGGCGCACCACGGGCGGCACGATGGCGGCCACGCGCGGGCTGGCCAGCGGCCCGGAATTGCAAAAACCCTGGATCACATCAACCGAAACCAGCGCGGTGGCGTCTGGCCGGGAAAAGACATCGGCGGCGCGCAGTACCGGCAAACTGGATACCCATGCTTCGAGGTAGGCGAGAAACGGCAGCGATTCCGCGGCGAGGGCAGGAAGAGCGGTCAGGTCGGATTTATTCGTGTTCATATTACACTATATACTCCCAAAAAATAGGGCGGATCGCTCCGCTGAGTTTGTGTATTTCATACACCATTGTAGCGTGTTTTTCAGGTTTGTCAAGCGATTGTATCATCGTGCGCAGCCTACCCCGGCGCGTGTTATAATCCTATAGAACACTCTTTCGCTTACGAGGTACGCTTGGCAAAGACACCTGCCCGATCCACCCGCAGCACCCGCTCCACCCGCCCCGCGCCCAAGACCACGCGCGCGCCAGCGCGCGCCAGCAAGAGCGCCAAACCCGCGCGGCCGGCTCCGCGCAAGGCGCGCGCCCCGCGCCCATCGCACAGCAGCCGCCCGCTGATCCATCTCTCCCCGGAGCGCAAGCTGGACGTGCTGGGCGTGTTCCTGGCGCTGGTGGGTCTGGTATCGCTGCTTAGCCTGCTGTCTTCATCTCAGGGCAGCTTCACCGGGGCGTGGCTGCAACTGCTGCTGAATATCGCCGGGTGGGGTTCGTTCCTGCTGCCGGTAGGGCTGCTGGTACTCGGCCTGTGGCTGGTGCTGCGCAACATCGACCGGCTGCCGCACCTCTCGGCCGAGCGCGTGGTGGGCGCGATCCTGCTGTACGCCAACCTGCTGGGCTGGGCGCACCTGTTCGCCGGCGGCGGCTGGGAACTGGCCGCGGCCGGGCAAGGCGGCGGGTACGTTGGCGCGGGGATCGAACGGCTGCTGACCGGCGCGCTGGGGACGGCTGGAGCGGTGGTGGTGCTGTTGGGCTGGCTGCTGGTAGCCCTGGCCATGACCTTTGACCTCTCGATCCCGGATCTGTTCCACAGCTTGCAGCAGTTTTTCGCGAAGCTGGCCAGCGCGCGCAAAAGCACGCGCACCGCGGGCCACGCGCACCACAACGGCAACGGCGTCACGCGCACGGCGGTATTTGACGAGCCGTCACATTCCACCGCCGAGCTGCCGCCCGGCTTTCACCCACTCAACAATCTCAACGGCCGGCCGGAACGCTCGCGCCCCGCGCCGCAGCCATCGCGCACGCCTGCCCGGCACAGCCCTGGCCCGGACGACACGCTGGCGGCCGACCCCTCGCGCAATGTGCTTTCGGGCAGCAATTCGCCCACCGTGCCCAACTGGGCGCTGCCGAATATTGAAGCCATTCTCGACCCCGGCGACCCGGCCAGCACCAAGAGCGGGATGGACAAGGAGCGCGCCGCGATCATCGAAGAGACGCTGGCCTCGTTTGGCGCGCCGGGGCACATCGTGGACGTGCAAAACGGCCCGACCATTACCCTGTTCGCGGTCGAACCGGACTATATTGAAACCCGCAACGGGCGCACGCGCGTGCGCGTGAGCAAAATCGTCTCGCTGGCGGATGACTTGGCGCTGGCCCTGGCGGCTTCGCGCATCCGTATTCAGGCGCCGGTGCCGGGGCGCGCCTACGTGGGCATCGAAGTGCCGAACGTGGAGATTTCACGCGTGGCGCTGCGCGACGTGATGGAAAGCGAAGCCTTCCGCAAGGTCAAGTCGCCGCTCAAGCTGGCGCTGGGCAAGAACGTCTCCGGCTCGCCGATCTGCGCCGACCTGACCTCCATGCCGCACCTGCTGATCGCCGGCACCACCGGCTCGGGCAAGTCAGTGTGCGTCAACTCGATTCTGTGCGCGCTCCTGCTCAACAATTCGCCGGCCGATCTGCGGCTGGTGTTGGTGGACCCCAAGCGCGTGGAACTGACCGGCTACAACGGCGTCCCGCACCTGCTGGCTCCGGTAGTGGTGGACGCCGAACGCGTGGTGGGCGCGCTGCAGTGGATTCTGCGCGAGATGGACGCGCGCTATCACCGCTTCGCGCAGGCCGGGGTGCGCAACATCTCCGAATACAACAAGAATATGTCGGACCGGCTGCCGTACCTGGTGGTGGTGATCGACGAGCTGGCCGACCTGATGATGCTGGCCCCCGACGAGACCGAGCGCAGCATCACCCGCCTGGCGCAACTGGCGCGCGCCACCGGCATCCACCTGATTCTGGCCACGCAGCGCCCGTCGGTGGATGTGCTGACTGGTTTGATCAAAGCCAACTTCCCGTCGCGCATCGCCTTCGCGGTGGCGTCGGGCATCGACAGCCGCGTGATCCTCGATCAGCCTGGCGCGGAGCGGCTGCTGGGCCGCGGCGACATGCTGTTCCAGGCCCCGGACGCGCCCGCGCCGGTGCGCCTGCAGGGCGTGTACGTGTCGGACAGCGAAATCCAGCGGCTGGTGGAAACCTGGCGGCTGGCCGCCAAGTCGATGGCCGCCAATTCGCCCACCCCGGTGGAGGCGCCCATTGACATTCCTCCGGCCGGCATCCCGCTCAAGCAGACACCGCTGTTCAACGGGATGGAAGTGCAGGAAGGCGACCCGCTGCTGGATGAGGCAATCGACCTGGTGCGCCGCGAAGGCCGCGCGTCAATCTCGATGCTACAGCGACGCATGCGCATTGGCTACACCCGCGCTGCGCGGCTGGTCGACACGATGGAAGAGCGCGGCATCGTCGGACCGTCGATGGCCAATTCGCAGGTGCGCGAGATTCTGGATTACGGCGACGCCGCCCCGCCACCGGAGGACCCGGACGGGATTTAACCAGGATCAGGCAACGTCCGTTAGGCCAATTTAACACGAATGGCACGAATAAGCCAAATGAAACGAATTTTTATCTTTAAAAATTTGTTTCTAGCCACCTGACACCTTTTTTCGCAACAATCATTGCCGGTATCAATAAACGCATAATTCGTCGTAGGGGCGGACCCACGTGTCCGCCCGCTGCGGCAATAGTCAATTGAATCCTGCATAGGCACAGAGATTCGATCAAAATACGCGATTTATCCCTACCGAAGTTCTTTATGGTGATGGTTCTTGCGGGCGGACACGTGGGTCCGCCCCTACGTAGGTTATGGCATGTTGCGCAGACATTCATTCTAATACTTGGCGCTATCGCACAAAGAAACTGCATGGCAGCTAGATTCGTTTCATTCGGCTTATTCGTGCCATTCGTGTTAAGCTTTTACGCTCTTAAACGGATCGCCTGGCATGGGGGGGAC
>CALDSL010000053.1 GCA_937920255.1 uncultured Anaerolineaceae bacterium
GCCTGTTTTCGTACGCGGAGGCCAACGCGGCCTTTCGCCGCGCCGATGACCTGCTCCCGCGTCTGGAAGGGCGTTTGCGGGAAGAAGACCTGTTTGCGCTGTATGAGCCGTGGGGTATCGCTGCCATGGAGATCAACGACCTTCCAACCATGCGGCGCGTGTATGCCTCGATGCGCAACCTGGGAGAGATGCACCGCAGCCCGCTGCTGCTGGGCGAGGCCCTGAGCGGGTTGGGGTATATCACGCTTCTCATGCGCGATCCCACTGGCGCGCTGGACCTGCTCCAGCGCAGTCTCAACACCTTGCAACGCGCGGGCAATGTGCTGGCGTTGATCCGGGCGCATACGCACCTGGGCAATATCTATCTGATGAACAATCAATTCAGTGATGCCGGCCAGAGTTTTCAAAACGCCGTTGACCTGGGCGGCGACCTGACCGAACCGAAAGTCGTGGAAGCCGTACTGCTGGCCAAAGATTGGTTGGCCCTGAATGACACAATGCGCGGCTGGCCGGAGAAATCGGCGGCGACGATGGAACAGACCATGCGCGCGCCGCAGCGCCAGTTTCCATCGTTTGTCAGTGTGCGCAGCCTGTTTACCTATTGCACCGCGCTAGCCTTTTCCGGGCGATTTCGAGAATGCGTGGAGCATGCGCGCCGCGGCGTGGAAATCACTGGCCGGCTTGGCAATATGCGCCTGAACGGCATGCTGCAATATATTTCCGGCATGAGCGCCATGTATCTGCTAGATATGGACGCGGCCTGGGAGCACAGCCGCCTGGCAATCTCGCAAGCGGAAGAAGTGGGTTACGAAGAACTGTCGCAGGGAGGGTGGATGGTGCTGGCCAACCTGTACAGCATCGGCGACCTGGAGCAGGCGATTGCTGTTTATGAAAAGACCACCACTCCAAAGATTGATTCAATGATTAGCGCCTATGTGATGAACCACAAGGCGCGTGTCACGGCCCTGAGCGGAGATACGCAGCACGGCCGTGCGTTGGTGGACCGACTGCTGGATTTTACCAGTCAGGCGGGGTTCTATCTGGTGCATTACCACGGCGAAGTCACCCGCGCCACAATTCTGCGCATTGAGGGCGACCTGCGGCAGGCTGAAGAAATCCTGAACGTGGCTGTGGCGGAAGCCCGCACGCGCGGCATCCAGACGGCTGTTTTGGAAGGCGAGCTGGAACTGGCGGAGGTTTACCTGGCGCAGGAGCGTTGGGAACTCGCCGCGCAAGTCGCCCGCCGGCTGGCGAACAGCGCCGGCGCAGTGGAAGCCTGCCAACTGGAAGTGGAAGCATTGGCCCTGATGGCGCGCGCGCTGCGCGCCGCGGGTCTGCCGCCGGATACCGCCAGCCGTGCGCGCGCGATTGCCCTGATGGATCAGGCCAGCCAGCGCGCGCGGTTGCTCGAGGTGGCGCCGTACTTCCAACGCTGGCGCGAGCGGATGCAGGCGCAGTTGGGAAATTCATCTGATTAAATCAGTAATTCGTGCCATTAAATGGCATTATGTCCACGTTTTGGCAACGGGTATACGCTATTCTAAACGTGCGGGGAGGGTTAACCCTCTACACGGGCTGCAGGGGCCCGTGGCCAAAGGTGGCTCGTGTTTGGGGGACATTCACGAGCTACTTTTGAAAGGATGGCAGGCCGGGGCTTCGAAACCCCTGCCTGCCCTTCTGTTTTATTCCAGGTGCGCTACGGTCACGCCGTCGCCGCCCTCGCCGTCCTGCCCGGATTCGTGCCGTTTGACGTGCGGCGACTGGCGCAGCGCGTCGCGGATCACCTGGCGCAGCCGGCCGGTGCCTTTGCCGTGGATGATGCGCACGAACGGTAGCCCAGCCATAAAGGCATTTTCCAGGTAGCGGTCGAGCGAATCCAGCGCTTCTTCGGCGCGCAGCCCGCGCAGGTCCAATTCCATGCCCGGCGAGGCGCGCAGGGCCGAAGCGCCCCCGGCGACCGCGGCGGGCTTGTCTTTGGCTACCGGGGCCGGCGCGGGCGTTGAGACCGGCGGCGCGGCCACCGGCTCGGGCACAGCGCCCGGGCGCGCCAGTTCATCCAGGCGGGCGCGCACGCGCAGGTTTCCCAGTTGCACCTCGGCATCCAGTTCGCCCAGCGCGGTGATCACGCCCTCCATCTTCAATGTGCGCAGCCGCACACGGTCGCCCAGGCGCAGCGGGCGGCGGTCGGCGCCTTTGTCCTGCCGTTCCACCGGGCGCTCCACGCTGGCGCGGATCTCTTCCACCTGTTCCTGCAGCGGTTTGAGCGCTTCCAGTGGCTGGCGGGCGCGCAGCAGCGCGCGGCGTACCTCATCCAGCTCGGAGCGCAGCTCGGCGGCTTCTTCTTCGGCCTCGCGCCGCGCCTGTTCCAGCACCGCGCGCCGCTCGTCTTCGATGTGCGCCAGGCGGTTGGTCAACTCACGGCGCGTCTTTTCGGCTTCACCCCGCGCGGTTTCCGCCTGGGCGCGGCTCTTGCGCGCCAAGTCGCGCTGGTGGTGAATTTCATCCAACAGGTCTTCGGCGCGCAGGTCTTCGGGGTTGATGGTCGAGCGCGCCGCGGCGATAATGTTTTTGGGCAGCCCCAGCCGCTCGGCGATGGCCAGCGCGTTCGAGCGCCCGGGCAGGCCGATGGTCAGGTGATAGGTGGGGCGCAGCGTTTCCAGGTTGAATTCCATGCTGGCGTTGACTACCCCCGGCGTGCCGTGGGCGTAGGTCTTGAGTTCGGGGTAGTGGGTGGCCACCAGGCAGGTGATGCGCTTTTCCAGCAGGAACGACAGGATCGCCCGCGCCAGCGCGGCGCCTTCCTGCGGGTCGGTGCCCGCGCCCAACTCGTCCAGCAGCACCAGGCTCTGCCGCCCGGCGTGGTTGAGGATGCGTGTGATATTGGTGATGTGCCCCGAGAAGGTGGACAGCGACTGCTCGATCGACTGCTCGTCGCCGATATCGGCGTAAATGTCTTTGAAAATGCTCAGCGTAGCCCCGGATTGAGCCGGAATGTGCAGCCCGGACTGCGCCATGAGCGCCAGCAGCCCGACGGTTTTGAGCGTGACTGTCTTGCCGCCGGTATTTGGCCCGGTGATCACCAGGGCGAAGGTCTTTTCGTCCAGGTAGACATCGGTGGGAACCACGCTGGCCGGGTCGAGTAGGGGGTGACGCGCCTGGTACAGCCGCAGCGTGCTGCCGGGGTGGGTTCCGCTCTGGTCGTTGCGGAATGGCACCAGCACCGGCTCGCTGGCGCGGGTATCTTCGGCATACTTGGCGCACGACAACGCCAGATCCATCTCCGCCAGCGCTTCCACCATCCACTTAATGCCCTGGGCATGCCCGCCCACCATGCTGGAAAGCTCAGCCAGGATGCGCCGCTCTTCGTCGCGCTCTTCCAACTGCAGCGCGTGCCACTGGTTATTGAGGTCCACCACCACCAGCGGCTCGACAAACAGGGTCGCGCCGGATGATGACTGGTCGTGGATGATCGAGCGCACGCGCCCCTTAAATTCAGAGCGCAGTGGGATGACATAACGCCCGTTGCGCTGGGTGATGATCTGTTCCTGCAGCAAGGGCGCGTTTTTGGGGTCGTTGATCATGCGCTCCAGGCGCGCCATCAGCCGGTCATGCGAGACTTTCAGGTCACGCCGGATGGTGGCCAGTTTGGTGGAGGCGCTGTCGAGAATATCACCGCGGTCGGAAATGGCGCGGGAAATGGCATCGATCAACCCCGGCGGCGGCGGCAGCGCCTCGGCAATGCGCGTCAGCGTGGGGTAGCGCTCCTGCGTGCGCTCGAAAGAGCGTGCCATGTTACGCGCCGCCATCAGCGTGTTTTTCACGTCTTGCAGCTCAGAGGCCTGCAGCACGCCGCCGCGCCCGGCCAGGTCAATCAGTGGGCGGATATCGGTGGCGCCGCCTACGGTTACATCGGCGTTGACCGAAAGCAGCAGCCGCGCTTCGCTGGTGCGTTGCTGCAATTGCTGCGCCAGATCCAGGTCGTTGGTGGGGCGCACCTGCCGGGCCAGCTCTTTCGAGGCGCTGAACGCGGCATAAGCGGCCAGGCGCTCGAGAATTTTTTGGAATTCCAGGGTGGCGATCGTCTTCTCATCCATAAGCAGATTGAGTCTACCACAAAGGCCAGCTCGCTGACACTGACCATTACGGCAGCCCCCACTGTCCGAATGACCAGGAAGGAGGGAAAACACATCACGAATTTCACGAATGGGCCGAATGACACGAATAATTCCTAAGGTTTTCTTCGTGCTATTCGGCCTATTCGTAGTATTCGTGATGCTTTTTTCTTTTCCTGCTGGTCGCAAGAAAAGCGGCATTGTATAATCAGAGCATAGAAAGGCAATCCATGACGTCCCTCATTGATACACTCGACACGCTCACCCGGCCGGCGGCGCCGGCGCTGGTGCAGCCGCTGGAAGGCGGCGCGGTGCGCTGCCTGGCCTGCGCTCACCGCTGCCTGATCAAACCCGGGCGGCGCGGGGTATGCCAGGTGCGCTCCAACCATGACGGTGAGCTGCGCGTGCCGTGGGGCTACGTGGCCGCCGCGCACGCCGACCCGATCGAGAAAAAACCCTTTAACCACTTTCTGCCCGGCGCCACCGCATTTACGTTTGGCATGATCGGCTGCGATTTCCACTGCGGCTACTGCCAGAACTGGGTCACCAGCCAGCCGCTGCGCGACGGCTTTGACCTGGACAGCTACATGATCCAGCGCGTGACGCCCGAACAACTGGTGCAGCAGGCCAAACGCTGCGGCGCGCAGGTGATGGCCTCATCCTACAACGAGCCGCTGATCACCAGCGAGTGGGCCGTCGACGTGTTCACCCGCGCCAAACGCGAGGGCATGCGCTGCGTCTATATTTCCAACGGCAACGCCACGCCTGAGGCGCTGCGGTTCCTGCGCCCGCACCTCTCAGCCTATAAGATCGACCTGAAGACCATGCAGGACAAACACTACCGCCAGTTGGGGGGCGTGCTCCAGCACGTGCTCGACAGCATCCGCATGGCGCACGAGCTGGGCCTGTGGGTCGAGGTGGTGACGCTGGTGGTGCCCGGCTTTAACGACAGCGTGGATGAGTTGTGGGAGGCGGCGCGCTTTCTCACCTCCGTCTCGCCCGATATCCCCTGGCACGTGACCGCCTTCCACCCCGATTACCGCATGCGCGACAAGGGCTTCACCACGCAGAGCCACCTGCTGCGCGCCGCCGAGATCGGCCAGGAGGCCGGGCTGCGCTACGTGTACGCCGGTAACCTGCCCGGCCGGGTGGGGTCGCTGGAAGACACGTTCTGCCCCTCCTGCCAGACCTGCCTGGTGCGCCGCAGCGGTTTTTATGTGCTGGAGAACGCCGTCACCGAAAGCGGCGCCTGCCCCAAGTGCGGCGCGCGCATCCCTGGCGTATGGCGGTAGCAAAATTTAGGGCGTCGCGGTCAGCGTTGGCGTTGGCGTAACCGTTTCTGTGGGCGCGACGGACGGCGCGACCGTTTCGCTGGGCAGCAGGAACAGCGGTGTGGGCGTGGAGGCGGGCGGGATGAACGGAATGTCCTCATCCTCCTCCGGTTCGGCCGTGCGCTCCACCACATTGATCAGCGGGGTGGGCGTCAGCCGCCCGGGCGGGTAGCCGGTGACCTCATCGATATAGCGGAATGATAGCTGGCAGACCGGGTCCATCTGCTCGGCCACCAGATCCCAGCTTAGCCGCTCGTGCTCGGTCCAGGCGCGCTCGATGGCGTCGCCCAGGCAGCCCGGGCCAGCGTTGTAATTCACCAGGGTGTATTTCCATAAGTCCACAAAGCTGCTCACTTGGCCGGGCGAGCGTTCGGTGTTGTTGAGGATGATCTGCGCCACCTGGTGGCAATTGGCCAGCAGCGCCTCGCCAAAGACGCCGATGCTGAAGTGCGCCTTGGTCAGGTCGACGCCAATCGGGCATTCCGGGCATTCGGCGTTGACGTTGCTGACCAGCGCAGCGCGCAGCAGCGCCTGGGTGTCTTCGTCCAGATTGCCAAAGCCCCACGAGCATACCACCTTGTCCAATACCAGCGGGCAGAACTGCGCGTAAAACTCGGGGTTCCACAGCAGAACCGTGTCGGCGCCGTCTTCGGTGAGCTGGCCAAACCCGGCTTCCTGGAAGTTCTCATACAGGCCGGGCCAGAACTGGCTCTCGCGGCTGATAATGTTTTTCATCAACCAGGCGGGAATGCCGGTTTCCCGCGACACGTCAAAGATCTGCTGGTTGAACTGGTTCTGCCAGTTTTCCAGTTCGGGGCGCGCGGCCTCGACGCCGCAGGTGGTGGCCGCGCCGGATGGGGTCAGACCATTATCCGGGCAGCCGGAAGCGTCCACCACGCCGGTGCGGATCAGGCGGCCGGCCAGGTAGTAGTAGCCCTGGTTCGACTGCAACCCTTCGGCGGTCTTGGGACTGGTCAGCCACGGCGGCGGCCCGCTGACATCGGGGAAGACGCGCCACACGTCGGTGCAACTCACCTGGTTGCCATCGCGGAACTGCGAGCTGATCACGTCGACGTAGTACAGGCGGTCGTCCGGGTCGCCGTTATCCGGGTTGGCGAAATCGCCCCACGGCATGGCGCGCACCTGCGCGGTGTAGTGCTTGGAGGAATCGCCGAAGCTGGAATCGGCCCAAAACTCGATGAAAATGCCCTGGATGCCGGTGGGCTGGAGCGGGATGGCGCACTGCCGCCCCGGGCAGCTAAACGGCTGGCCGTTGATGGTGCCCTGCAGGCGGATGATGACTTCGTTGGGCAGCGGCTCGATGCCGGTCAGGATCAGCGAGGGCAGCGTCTCACAGCGGTTGTTGTAGGGCGGCTCGATGGTGCAGCCCTGCAGCGTCAGCTCCACGCTGGGGGTGGGCAGGTCGACCTCCACCTGTTTGGTGCCGGCGCCGCTGGAGACGAGATGCAGGTAAAAACCGACGCAGTCCTCGGTCGAGCCGACTCCGAGCGCGGCGGGGCAGTCCACCGTTTCCAGCCATTCAAAGTACACGTCTTCTTCGCAGCCCTGGCCAATTTCGAAATTGGTGGGGCGGCCTTCATGGTCCACCGTGAGCTTGCAGGCGATCTCGTTCGTGTCCCAACGGATCAGCCACCATTCAAACCCGGAGAACTCGACCTCGATTGACGTGCGGCGCGGGGAAGGTGTGGGGGTGATTTCGTCTTCAAATTGCGCGTGAACAGGCGGCCAGGACGAGGGTGTTCTTGCCATGAATACCCCCGCGCTTACAACAATAAAGATGGCTGCCAGGAATTTACGCCAAAACCCCATCAACACCCTTTCCGGCACAGGAAATGGCTCAGTCTCGTATTTAGTTTAACATGGATTCGGGGATTCTCCTATAACCCGGATGTGGTATCGATGATCCGCATGACGAGCTGGTAAGAGAAGAGCAAAATAGATGAGACGCGAAGTCGCGAAGGGCATCTTCTATCTTCTTCGCGACTTCGCGTCTTCGCGTTTCTGTTTTTGCTATTAATGGTTATACAACCATGCCTATGGCGTCAGCGTCTCCGTCTCTGTCACGGTGGGCGTGGGCGTCTCGGTCAGCGGGTAGTAATTGGCTTCGGTGGGCGTGCGTGTGGGGCCGGGTGTGCGCGTGGCGGTTCCGGTGGCGGTGCGCGACGGGATGGGCGAGCGGTACGGCGTGGCGGTGCGGGTGGGCGTGGCGGTGGGCGTGCGCGTAATAGTCGGCGTGGGCGAAATGGTGAGCTGGTAGGCCAGCGTGGCGGCGATCTCGCTCTCCGGCACGGGGGCCAGCACAAACGCCAGCGCCTGGCGCATGGTCGACTCGATCTCGCGCATGTCCGGCAGCAGCACGTCCGAGCGGGGCGACTCCAGTGGCTGGTCCGGCAGCCGCCAGGTGACCACATCGTCGTTGCTGAGGCGGAAGTCTTCCACCCGGCGCGAATCGCCCAGCCGCAGCGCCAGTGGGATGAAGCCCATCAGGTCATCCAGGTCCAGGTTGGTTTCGATGCTACCCTGATACTTGCCGTACAGCTCCGGCAGCCGCACCAGCGTGCCGCCGCGCAGGACGCGCGCCATGAAACCGCGGTACACCTCCGCCTGGCGGCGGTTGCGGTCGGCTTCATCCTGGCCGAAGCGCAGGCGCATGTGGCAGAAGGCCTGTTGCCCGTCCATCTCCACCCGGCCGGGCGGATTATCGCCGCAAAATTCGTGCACCGGTTGGATGGCCTGCACGGTGATGCCGCCCAGGTCGTCCACCAGGCCGACAAAGTCGTTGAGGTGGAAGGCGGCGTAAAAGCTGGGGCGCACGCCAAAGTTGTACAGCAGCGTGTCAGCGATGCCTTGAAAACCATTGGTGGCGTAGGCGATATTGAGCCGCTGCATCGTCAGGCCGGGGATGTAAACAAACAGGTCCGGCGGAATGGAGATAAAACTGGCGCGGGCGGTCTCCTGGTTGACCAGCACGATTACGATCGCATCCGCGCGGCCGACGTAAGGGGTGAGCGCGTCCAGCCCGAGTAAAACGCCCACCTGCACTTCGGGCGGCAGCGAGAGCATCACCGGCGGCGGGATGGGCGTCACCGGGGTATAGAGCGGCAGGGGGAAGGTCGGCGCAACGGTGAGGCTGGGGACCGGGCTGAGGGTGGCCGAACTGGTGGGGCTGAGCGTGGGGGTATCCGGCACGAGCGTGGGAGCGGGGGTGGGCGTCAGCCCGGCGCAGGCCGCCAGAAATAGCCCCGCCAGCAACAGAAAATATAGCCCGCGGAAGATCCACGACCGCCGGTGATGGTTGCCCTGCCGGTGACGGCTGCGTCCTTGTTGATTGCCCATGTGCTGGCATTATAGCACGCTCTCGCCCGGCCTTTTTTTCGAATGGCTTATGACATTTCTGCAAGTTTTCAAAAATTATGGAACAAATTAGATGTTTTTGCGTTTCTATATATAGAAGAGCATACACGGGTGCCAGATGTGATTGTTGTCATATGACACCTGGCCATGTGGACAGGGAGAGTCCCCCTGAAGAAATAGGGAAAGTTCCCTCTACAGGCCGATGCTTTCTGAAGTTGTTGGGGTTATAAAAGATACATCACAGCAACACTGGGAAAACCAGGAACGCCGGCCTGTTTCCCAGCTATCTCCAGAGGGGAGGTTTATCATGGCCATTTTTGTATATCTGGTAGTTGCCCTGGTCGTCGTGGCCTTCGTCGCCATGAGCCTGATCGGTCTCCAATCGGATAAGAATCTATGAGTGATTGTTTCCGCATCGCTCACCAACCGCCTGCTGCGTGAATTTCCGCGAAGGCGGATCACCGAAACAGCCTGACGGCATATTGATCAAATGTATTAGCGGTAATCTCCCGGGTGCTGCCACCCGGGAGATTTTTTATGCCGTGATCAGGCGGATGATGTGCTCGATATGATCCATCTCATGCCAGATGGCGCGCCGCAGCAGCTTGCGCGGGCTCCAGAACTCGCCATCCTTGCCGCGTACCATGTCCGCGCGGCCGGTCAGCTCGGGTAGCACGCTTTCCAGCCGCTGGCGGCTGAAGGCCAGCCGCTCCAGCGGATCGCCGGGCAGTTCTTCGCGGCGCAGTTGCCCGAGCCCCAATCGGTCGAGGTACCACCACTCGGCCCCGCCCACGTGGCGCAGAATGCCGCGTATGCTCCAGCGCTCGCCGGGCAGGGGCAGGTCGAGGGTGGCCTCATCCAGCCCGCTGACCAGCTTGAGCAGGTCTTCGCGGTTCCAGCGCAGCATCGCCAGCCCGTGCTGCGCCTCTTCGGCTTGCAGTGGCCGCCAATCGTCGCGGAAGAAGGCGTTCACCTCGTAGCTTTCCGGCGTGCCGGAGGCCACGAGTTCATAATCTTCGTTGATGTTGTAGCCTTCGAACGTCTCCACCACGCGAAGGTCGAAGTCGCCCACCTGCCACCACGGGTCTTCCACCCGCGCCGCGATGCGGTTGGAGTAGAACACCAGCCGCTGCGGCAGGCGCAAGATCGCTTCGGAATCATCGGCGCCGTGCGCAGCGCAGCCGGGAAAATCCAGTGCCCAGGCGATGGAGTGCCCGTCGAAATGGCTTTCCACCCCAATACGTATCCGCATGATGCCTCCTGTGGCGCTATTATAACGACAAATAAAAAAACACATCACGAATAGGGACGAATGCCACAAATTGCACGAATAAT
>CALDSL010000054.1 GCA_937920255.1 uncultured Anaerolineaceae bacterium
AGACACGCCTCACCCTGACCCGCGCCATCGAATTGATCTCGCGCAGCCGCCTGTACCTCTCAGACAGCAATTTTGGACTCGCGAAGGAAGACTTGCGATCTGCCCGAGACCTGCTCTACCCAATGCTGGAGGTACTTCCCGGAGAACAGGTTGGCGCGCTCAAAACTGTGATCGAACGCATTGATATGGCACTTTCCAACCTGCCGGCTTACCCGGTGGTGGCCGTCTACGACGTGGATACGGCTTGGCAATACCTGGTGGATGGCCTGCCGAACGTGCCCGAACAGGCAGTGGAGCCGCTGGTGATGCCGACCGCCGAACCAACGGAGAGCGTGGAAACCGAAACAGAACCCACCGATGAACCTGTCGTCGAGGAAACCCCAACGCCCTGAACGTGATGGATGCGATCAAGGTCGTTGTGAATGATCTGATGCAGCAGGGGTATGAATACTGGCTGACCGAACCGGTGGGCCGGAATTTTCATCCTGATTTCAAACCCGAATTGACCCCCGGGGAGATGCTGGAACTGGGGGTTTTCGGCGGCAAGTACATGACCGACTGCCGCGATGAATTCCCGGCGGAGTGGTTCGCGAGAGCGCGCCTTGATGCGACGCGCCACAACCCCGCGTTGAACTTTTTCGGCATCAACGCCTCGAAACCCTTAAGCTACTGGCGCGCTAAAGGCTGGATCCATCCTGATGACCCACGCGGCTGGTTCCAGTGGTATTGCCGCTATTACATGGGCCGGCGCGGGGAGGACGATGAACGTCAGATCAAACGCTGGCTGGCGATGACCCGCCACATCGCCCAGATCAAAAAGAATTGTCCGCCCGGTTATTTGAACTGCCGGCGCAGGCAGCGCCAGGCTTTGCTGCACTGGGCTTATGATGCCCGAAAGATCTGAAGGCTGATAAATAAAACCCTGTCAAAATCAAAGATAATGACAGGGTTTTATGTTTAAATCCTTCGAGATCAATGCGCGTGTGATTTTTTATCTTCGCGCCAGCGATAACCACTCAGCGCCCAAAGCACCACGTTGCTTCCGTAAAACACCCACACCAGGCCGAAGGTGATCTCGGAGATCGTGCCCAGGCCGAGGTTGTAGATCTCCCCCAAGATTTCGGTGGCATACCAGCAGGTGGCCGCCAGGGCGACCATCCAGGCGTTGATGGCGGGATACAGCTTACGGCGCACCGTTTCCCAGGCGAACCACATGGTGGTGCAGAAGAAGGCCGTATAAACGGGACCGATCAGCTCGTGGCCCACCCGCACCAGGTGCGGCCAGAGGATGAGCATGATCACCACAGCCGAGCCGTAGATCAGGATCGGCAACCAAAGGTCTTTGGCCTTGAATTTTTTCAGGTAGTGCAGTCCGCGTCCAACGCGCAGGATGAGGAAAAGGTGGGCGATGATGGAAAGCACTCCCCCGACCATAAACACCCATCCACCCACGGATAGCGAAGGGCTGACCACCACCAGGCTCATGAGGATGTCGGTGGGGAGCATGCACAAAAAGGCCAGTACGAGCAAGACCCAGTCACGGTGTTCGAGTCGGTTCTTTCCGGCGATCAGCACGAGGATGAAGGCCAGCAGGGTGATGCAAGGCTTGGCGATGGCCGGATAGAGACTGTCGCTACCGTTGAAATAGTTCATCCAGTCCGCGCCGAAGACCGAACC
>CALDSL010000055.1 GCA_937920255.1 uncultured Anaerolineaceae bacterium
TCGCCCAGCAGGCCGGCGTAGGCGCAGCGCGCGCCAAAGCGCGCCGCCGCCACCAGCGCCGCGCCGGTCAGGCCACCCAGCCGGGCGCGCCGCGCGCGCACCAGGGTTTTGCTGTCTTCGGGCGGGTAGGCGTCCACCTGCAGCAGGGTGTCGATGGTGACCACGCCGACGCCCAGCAGATCGTACATTTTGTGCTACTTGGGCAGTTTACCGGACACGCGGTTGATCCAGCGGTGAAAGCTGTGCGGGAACTTCACCGGGCCGGCGAACATCATGATGCACTCACCTTCAATCACGCTGATGCCGTTCTCCTGGCAAAAGGCCACCGCCGCCTGGCTTTCCGCGCCGGGCTGCATCCACACGCGCCGGATGCCGGCCTGCGCCGCCTGCCGTACCATGCTCTCGGTGACCGCCGGCGGGACGATCAGCACCACCCCGTCCACCTCTTCCGGCAGATGTTCCAGGTCGGGGTAGGCCGGGTCGCCGTCGATCTGGCCGGCATGCGGGTTGACCGCGAACACGTGGTAGGCCTTGGCCTTCAAATCCCGATACACGATTGAGCCAAACTTTTTGGGGTTGCGCGAAGCGCCCACCACCGCCAGCGCTTCCTGGCTCATAAAGTCCTTGATTTCGGCTGCGGTTGTCATGCGTTTTTCTCCGCTTGCGCACTGCATGGGGCGGAAAGGTCAGCCGCGGATGAAATGCGGCATGCTCTCCGGCAGCGGCAGCACCACCTCAACGAAACCACCGTACGCGCCGCTGGCGTCATACCACGGGCACTGGTAGACCAGTTTTTTGATACCCTTTTTTTCGATGGTGTAGACGTTGCGCTCCTGGCGCTCCATCAGGCCGCGCAGCAGGTCCACCGAGCGCTGCGAGTGGCAGCCGAACAGGTTTTTGCCGATCAGCGCCCGGCCGCCATCTGCTTCGTAACCCTGCGCGGCCTGGTCGTTCATCTCCAGAATAATTCCCTCCGGATCGCAAACCGTGACCGCGCCAGGAAAGCGCTCAACCCAGGAATGTTGGCTCATTGTTTTCTCCATTGTCGTGGTGCTTGGATTTTCCTGGGTGTTATTGTACCAAAGAACCGTCTTTTCCTACCCCTTGCGGCCGCCCTTCAATTTTCTCTGATAACTCTCCAGTTTACTCCAGTCGCCGGATGCCGCCAGGCGCGCCTGCTCGGGCCAGGTATCGGGGTTGGCCAGCCGCAGGCCCTGTTCGCGCAGGATTTGCTCCAGGCGTTCGGGCGTGGCTTCGGATAGCTGGGTGAAGGTGCGAATGCCGGCCTCGTGCAGCACGCTATTGATCTTTGGGCCAATGCCCTCAACGATGCTCAGGTCGTCCCCCGCGGGCGTTTGCATTTCAACTTCGTCATCTTCGTCTTCGGGGAGCGGGATGGGCCCGACCACCTCGGCGCGTTCGGCTTCCAGGTCGACCATTCTGCCTTCATCGCCGGCCTGTTCTTGCATCTCCACCTGTTCCGCCATGAGACCCGCTCCGGCGGATGCTTCAGGCGCGGCTTCTTCTTCCACCAGTTGGATGCGTTGTTCCTCGCCCCCGGTGGGCCCCATTTCGATGTCGCGCCGCCAGATCACCGGCTCATCATCCTGGGTGGTACCTTTTCGCCTGCGGTCCAGCAGGAGCAGCAGCAGCGCGGAGAGAAGCAGTAATGCTGCTTTTACCCATCCGCTCTGGTAGAAAGACATCGCTCTCGACTTTTTATACATCAACATACCCTCCTGATCATGCTTATCTTATCAAGTATAGGCCAAGCACCCTGGCATTACAACCGGGATAACCCGGCTGTTTCATCCGAAATAACCCGGGATTGATTTACTGAAACACATTACCCAGTAAGGGTTTGTGGTGATTTGACGTGATTTGTGACGCGAAGCGTCACAAATCACGTCAAATCACCACAAAATATCCTTAAGAAACATTCGTGTGTATTCGGAGTATTCGCGGTATTCGTGTTGTGTTTCTCCCTTTCAATCCCGAGTACAATCAACTCATGACGCAACACGACGGCCGCATGGATTCCACCGCCCAATCCCTCTCCCAAGCCGTTTGGTTTCGCAGAATAACGCGCCTGTGGTGGCCGCTGGCGGCATCCTGGCTGTTGATGGGGCTGGAAGGGCCGGCCATCAGCGCGGTGATGGCGCGCCTGGCAGACCCTGAGATCAACCTGGCCGCTTTTGGCGGGGTGGTTTTCCCGCTCTCGCTTATCATCGAAGCGCCGGTGATCATGCTGCTTTCGGCTTCGGTGGCGCTGAGCAAGGATATGGCTTCCTACCGCCGCATCTACAACTTTATGATGGTCACCTCCGCGGCGATGACCGCGCTGCATGCGCTGGTGGCATTCACCCCGCTGTTTGACGTGGTCGCCGGGCAGTGGATGGGCGTGCCGGCCGAGACGCTGGAACCTGCGCGCACCGGCCTGCGGTTGATGCTGCCGTGGACGTGGGCCATCGGCTACCGGCGCTTCCAGCAGGGGGCGATGATCCGCTTTGGCTATTCGCGCGCGGTGTGGGTTGGCACGCTGGTGCGCCTGGGCAGCGGCGTGGCCAGCCTGGCGCTGGGCGCGCTGCTGGGCCTGCCGGGGATCGTGGTGGGGGCGGGGGCGCAGTCGGTGGGCGTGCTCAGCGAGGCGGTGTATGCCGGCTTGCGCATGCGCCCGATCCTGCGCAACGAACTGCGCGCCGCGCCGCCGGTCGAGCCGCTGGAATGGCGGCCGTTCTTCCGGTTTTATATCCCCCTGGCGCTGACCTCGCTGCTGACCCTCATGTGGCAGTCGCTGGGCAGCAGCGCCATGAGTCGCATGCCCTTGCCGGTCGAGTCGCTGGCGGTGATGCCCGCGCTCAACGGGCTCATCTTCCTGCTGCGTGGGGTGGGCATGGCGTATAACGAGGTGGTGGTGGCCTTGTTGGACCAGCCGCACAGCTACCGCCCGCTGCGCCGTTTTGCGCTGTTGCTGGCCGGCGGTTTGCTGCTGCTGCACCTGCTGGTGGCGCTGACGCCGCTGTCGCGCGGTTGGTTCCAGCAGATCTCGGCGCTGCGCCCCGCGCTGGTGGAGATGGCGGTGTTCGCGTTCATCATCGCCATTCCAGTTTCGGCGCTGACGGTTTTCCAGAGCCTGTACCAGGGCACCATCGTCTACGGGCGCGCCACGCGCGGCATTCCCGAGTCGATCATCGCATTCCTGATCGTATTTTTGACCGTGCTGGGGGTTGGAGTGGCCACGGGCCAGGTGACCGGTCTGTTTATGGGCATCACTGCGCTCACTCTGGCCAACTTCGCCCAGACCGGCTGGCTGCTGCTCCGCAGCCGCCCGGTGCAGCGCGCGCTGCGGGTTCGGGACGCTGGGTTGGAGTGATTTTGAGACGCAATGATGAGTTGCATTATCCCGTACCCTTCGACGGGGCTCAGGGTACTTGTATAAGTACCCTGAGCCCCGTCGAAGGGTACGGGTATCGCAATTCAACACAGCCAGCGAAACCCTATCCTTCGATAGAATGCTCTGCCAGCAGCCGCACTGCCGCCTCCACGCCATCTGGCTCGACGCGGATCTGCTCGCCCAGCGCGGCGGCCTTCTGGCGCATGGATTGGTCGTTCAGCGCCTGTTCCAGACCGGCAGCAAGCCGGTCAACCGTCAGTTTGGGCCGGTGAATGTACCGCGGCGCGACGCCCAGCTTGGTCACCAGGTCGCCCCAGTACAACTGGTCGATGATGTGCGGGATGATCAACGCGGGCACACCCGAACGCAGTCCTGCCGCCGTGGTGCCAAAACCGCCGTGATGCACCACCGCCGCCGCCTGGGCGAACAGCCAGTCGTGCGGCAGCGATCCGGCGTGGTAGATTGTCTCCGGCAGGTCGATACCGCGCAGGGCATCGTCCCAGCCCTGGATCACCGCGCGCAGCCCGGTTTTCCGCAGCGCCGCCAGCGTGATCTGCGCGGCTTTGCGGGTCAGCTCGCCGTACAGGCTCATCGCGCCCAGGCTGATCACCACCGGCCGTGGCCCGGCTTCCAAAAAGCGCAGCAGCGCCTCGGGCGGCGTGAAGCCAGGATCAGGACGGGCAAACCAGTAGCCCGTCATATGGACATGTTTCCCCCAGGCCGGGTTCGGGGGTGAAACGGCTGGGGAGACGGGCACCAGTGCCAGCCTGGTGGAGAGCATCGCCCCCATGTCTTTCACCGGCGGCGCGCCCACCTTTTTGCGGAACTTGTTGGTGGGGGCCATGATGATGCTGGTCACCAGCGGGAAGATGGCTTTCATGAAGGCTGAAGCGTTGGGGTTCTGCGCCGGAACCCGGGCGGGTTGGAGCGTCACGCTCACCCACGGCACGCCGCACAGCTCGGCCTCCGGCCCGCCTGCCCCGGTGTCGGTGACCACCATCAAGTCCGTTTGCCCTGCCAGCCGCCGGATATCCGGGTAGGCGTCCTGCACCAGGCCAAACCCGAACTGCATGGTGCGGATCAGGCTGAGGTAGAAGTTACCCCCGGAGCGACGGTAGATATCCGCGCCGGCCGCGCCCATATCAACCGGTTTGCCGACCGGTTCAGCGGTTACGCCGTGCTCGCGAACCAGCTTCACCAGGGTTGGGTTGGTGGCCAGGACCGGCAGGTGTCCCGCGGCGGCAAGCCCCTGCGCCAGGTTGATATACGGCTGCACATCGCCACGCGAGCCAATGGCTGGGATGAGAATACGCATATGGAGAACCCTTTTGAAAAATCTGGAGAGATATCGTAATTATAAACGAATGCAAATGGAACACCAACGCAATCGCGGAGGTAGTTGTTCTTGCTAAGAAGGGGCGTTCGAAGGTGCGACAAGATCTAGCGATGGATAATATGGTGTACCGCCTCGCAGAGACCCATGCGCATTAAGCTAAGCCGTTTTGCCTCTCCCCGCAAAAGCCGGTCGCACTTTGTGGGCCACGCAAAAAGATTTCACCGCGAAGAAGCGAAGAGCGCGAAGGAAACGCGAAGAAAATTTTAGAACGTCTTACTTCGCGTTTTTCTTCGCGTACTTCGCACCTTCGCGGTGCGCTTTTGTGCGAGTTATCAAATAAGGATGAAGTGATTAAAGCGATCCAACTAGCGGGGAGAGGTGCGGTGAGGGGCTTTTTCGCGTGGCTTCTACCCCTCACCTAACCTCTCCCCGCTGGAATTTGGGTATGTAACACTTTGTTGGCTGTGCGGGGAGAGGGATAAGAGCGTTAGCTTGATGCCTATGTGTACAGCCTCGCAGAACACCCTACTCGGCGGGGATCACCAGCACTTCACCCACCACCAGCGCGGCGGGATTCACCCCCGGGTTGGCCGCGATGATGGCCTCAACCGGTACGCCCATTCGCGCGGCCAGGTCGGGCAGCCGGTCGCCGGGCTGGACGGGATATTCCAGCGGCAGGGTCTCGGGCAGGCCGCCCCAGCGGTAGCGCAGCACGTCGACCGTATTGAACCCCTGTTCGCGCCACTGCTCCAGCAGGCCCTCCGCGGGCGCGGCCGGGTCGTGGAACACAGCGCGCTGCACCCGCCACGCGCCGTCCGACCCCTGCAGCGGGGTGACGGTGTAACTGCGCCCATCCGCGTCCCGTTCGGTGATCACCACCATGCGGCTGCCTGCCTCGCCGCGCAGTTCCACCAGGTCGCCGGGGAGTGGCTGCCAGTTCGTATCGCCGGCCAGGCGCTCGTAATCCGCGCCGGGCAGCGAGGCGACCAGCGCGTCCATGCGGCCGGCGTTGGGGCGGTAGCTGGCGCCGCGCCGCGCCGGGTGCAGCCCGGCCGGCAGCAGTCCGGCGCGCTCCCACAGTGCCCCGGCCAGCGGACCGTCGAGTGTGTCGGGCTGCTCGCTTTGGCCGTCCACGTAATACAGGCTGCGCGCCAGCGCCACGCTGGCATCTTGGGAGTCAGTCAGCACTTTGTCCGCGGCATCCGCCAGGCGTTGCTGCCATTCGGCGGGCGGGAAGGCGGGCGGTGGGTTGGCCACGGCGCTCCAATCGGCGTAGCCGGCCTCCACCATCCAGCCGCACAGCAGCGGGCCACCTTCGCGGTCGGCCACCGGAACGCCGTCGGGCTTGGGCAGCCCGTTCCAACCGTAGAAGTAACCGTAGCGGCCGGTGAGTTGTTCTTCTGCGGCCTGTGAGAGTTGCGGGTCGCCGGCGGCGATGGCGTGAATGTGATAGCCGGAGCCCGGGTAGACCTCGTCGATATTGCGCACCCAGGCCGCGAAGCCGGCCGCGCGCAGCGAGCGCACCAGCCGCTG
>CALDSL010000056.1 GCA_937920255.1 uncultured Anaerolineaceae bacterium
TTGCCGTAGAGCTTGGGGTCGGTGGGGGTCAGGCCGGAGGGGTCGTGGACGTAAACCCAATCGCCCTCTCTGGCCCACTCGTAGAGCCAGGCCGAGTCGCCGATGGACATGTTGACACAGCCGTGCGACTGCGGGTACCCGAACATGGTGCGCCAGTAAGCGCCGTGGATGGCGCGCGCCTCGTCGAAGTACATCGTCCAGGGCACGTCTTCCAGGTAGTAATAGTCGGACTTATCGGCTTCGAATGCGCCGGACATGGTTTCCAGCGGTTTCTTCTGGTAGATCTTGAACAGGCCGGGGCGGGTCCAGAACGGGTCAACGCCGCTGGCGATCAGGGTGGCAAACACCACCTTGCCGTCCTCGTACGCGGTGAGGGTCTGCTGGTACAGGTCAATATCGATCCAGCGATTGTTGTCAATGCCTTCCGGCGCTTCGGAGCGCACGTCGACCTTGCGCGCGTAGCGGTGCTCGACCCACTCGTTCAGGCCGATCATGTACCACTGGGTGCCGTCCATTTCCTGGGTGTCGAAGATCTGGATCGACGCTTCGCGCGGCAGGGTCTTGGCCAGCAGCGGAGCGGCGTAGCCGGGCGCGGCGCGGACTTCGGCCTGGTCGACGATCCAGCCAAAATCGTTGCGCGGGCCTTCGCGGAACTGCAGGCCCTGGTAGGTGGTGTAGCCGGCGGGGGATGCGCGCATCCATTCGCCGGATTTGAGCATGACGTAATGCCGGCCTTCCACATCCACCTGGCTGGTGAAGGAGATGTAGCGCAGCATCCCGCCCGAAATATAGCGGCGCGCTTCGCCGCCGGCCATGGCTTCCTCAAGCGACCCGTAGACCGGGGCCAGCTCCGTTTCCGGAAGGCTGATACGCGCGAAATTGACGTCGACCACGTTGTAGGAGTCGGCGGGGGTCACCGCGGGCAGCGGGCGCAGCGGGAAGGTCAGGCCCTTTTTGGCCATGTCGGTCAGAAAACCGGACGGCCCGAGTGGCAGGCATTCATCCGGCGCGTGCAAATAGACGTCCGGCAGGCACAGGGCAGCGCCACTGGCGCGCTCCTGCGGAGAAACCGGCGCGTCCTGCGCCATCACCGGCTGCGCAGGGACGAGAAATGTCAAGACCATCGCGCACAGGGCCATAACCAATAAGGATCGTTTCATGTTTTTCACCTGTTCCATGTTTCCTTCGGCTGCTATTGTAATACGGTTTGGGCGAATGACGCAATGCCTGCCGCTTCTTCGCTGTCCAGCACCAGATCCAGTTCCAGCTCATCGCGGATGGGGATGCCGTCATTTCCCACCAGTGGGATGGAGGGCTTGATTTTGCGCGACTGTTCTACGGCTCCGGCATGGATAGCGCGCAGCCGCAAACCGAGGCGCTGGTAGAAGCGCAGCGCGTCGAGGTTGTCGTTGGTGGTGATGAGCGTCAGGCGTGCGCAGCCGTCGGCGAGCGCGGCCTGCACCACCGCGCCCAGCAGCGCGCGGCCGATCCCCTGCCCGGGCCGCAGGCTGTCCAGGCTGAGCACTTCCACCTCGCCGCCGCGTATTTGGTAGGTGACCAGACCCACGATCTGACCGTCCTGCTCGGCGGCGAACCCCGGCAAGTCGGCGGCCCGGAAGACTTCTCCGTGAACCACCATGATTTCATCGCCCCAGTGCTCAACCCAGAACTGCGACAGCCAGGGGCGGTCTTCTTCGAGTAATGCACGCAATCGAAATGCTGTCATCACTGCAAATTATAACGGATTCAGTCCAGAAATCTGCCCGGACTTTTTGTGTGGTAACCCGCACAAAAGTTAACCGCGAAGAAGCGAAGAGCGCGAAGGAAACGCGAAGAAAAT
>CALDSL010000057.1 GCA_937920255.1 uncultured Anaerolineaceae bacterium
CAGTCAGCTCCCGGTACTGAAGCGTTTTCATCTCTGGCTACTCAGCCTGCTCTATCTGGCAACATTCGGTTCTTTTATCGGTTTCTCGGCAGGTTTTGCCATGCTGTCGAAAACCCAATTTCCTGACGTCAATATTCTCCATCTCGCCTTCTTTGGCCCGTTGATTGGTGCGCTGGCGCGTTCCGCTGGCGGGATGATCTCAGACAAGCTCGGCGGTGTGCGCGTCACGCTGATCAACTTTATCTTTATGGCCGTCTTCAGCGCCCTGCTTTTCCTGACGCTCCCCGGCTCCGGTTCAGGCAACTTTATCGCCTTCTATCTGGTCTTTATGGGGTTATTCCTCACCGCCGGACTGGGCAGTGGCTCCACCTTCCAGATGATTGCCATCATTTTCCGTCAGATAACCATTACCCGCGTGAAACAGCGCGGAGGAACCGACGAGCAGGCACAGCATGAAGCGGTGACCGAAACCGCCGCCGCGCTCGGCTTTATCTCGGCGATTGGTGCCGTCGGCGGGTTCTTTATCCCAAAAGCCTTTGGCACCTCGCTGGCGATGACCGGCTCACCGGTTGGTGCGATGAAAGTTTTCCTCGTGTTTTACATCATCTGCGTGTTCGTCACCTGGCTGACGTATGGCCGTAAATCCTCACAAAAATAACGCATCGTCTTTCGCCGGATAGCGGTGCAGTGCCGTCCGGCAATGTTATCGGAGCAGGAGAAATGTCATGAGTAAACTGTTGGATCGCTTCCGCTATTTCAAACAAAAGGGCGACAGTTTCGCCAATGGACACGGGCAGGTGTATAACACCAACCGTGACTGGGAGGACAGCTACCGTCAGCGCTGGCAGTTTGACAAGATTGTGCGCTCCACCCACGGCGTGAACTGTACCGGCTCCTGCAGCTGGAAGATTTATGTCAAAAACGGGCTGGTGACCTGGGAAACCCAACAGACCGACTACCCGCGCACCCGCCCTGACCTGCCCAACCATGAACCGCGCGGCTGCCCGCGTGGCGCGAGTTACTCCTGGTACCTCTACAGTGCCAACCGTCTGAAATACCCGCTGGTGCGCCGTAAACTGATTGAGCTGTGGCGCGAGGCACTGGCACAGCACAACGACCCGGTGCTGGCCTGGGACGCGATTCAGGGCGATCCGCAAAAGAGCCAAAGCTACAAGCAGGCGCGCGGGCGTGGCGGGTTTATCCGCTCCAGCTGGAAAGAGCTGAATCAGCTGATTGCCGCCGCCAACGTCTGGACTATCAAGAACTATGGCCCGGATCGCGTGGCCGGTTTCTCGCCTATTCCGGCGATGTCGATGGTTTCCTACGCCGCCGGTACGCGTTACCTCTCCCTGCTCGGCGGTACCTGCCTGAGCTTCTATGACTGGTACTGTGACTTACCCCCGGCTTCACCAATGACCTGGGGCGAACAGACCGACGTGCCGGAGTCTGCCGACTGGTACAACTCCAGTTACATCATTGCCTGGGGTTCGAACGTACCGCAGACGCGTACGCCCGACGCCCACTTCTTTACTGAAGTGCGTTACAAAGGCACCAAAACCGTCGCCATCACCCCGGATTTCTCCGAAGTGGCAAAGCTGAGTGACCAGTGGCTCGCGCCGAAACAAGGCACCGACAGCGCGCTGGCGATGGCCATGGGCCATGTGATCCTCAAAGAGTTCCACCTTGATAACCCAAGCGACTATTTCCTCAACTACTGCCGCCGCTACACTGACATGCCGATGCTGGTACTTCTCGACGAGCAAGAGGATGGCCGCGTGGTACCGGGGCGTATGCTACGCGCCTCGGACCTGGCCGAGGGTCTTGGCGAAACCAATAACCCGGAATGGAAAACCATCGCCTTTGATATCGCCGGTAATCTGGTGGTGCCAAATGGTTCTATTGGTTTCCGCTGGGGCGAAAAAGGAAAATGGAACCTTGAGCCACTGGCAGCAGGCCATGAAACCGAGCTGACGCTCTCTTTGCTGATTACGCATGACAACGTCGCTGACGTGGCCTTCCCTTACTTTGGCGGTAACGAAAACCCGCACTTCCGCAGTGTGAAACAGGAGCCGGTGCTGTATCGCCGCGTCCCGAGCAAAACCCTGACGCTTGCTGACGGTAGCCAAAAGCGTGTCGCCAGCGTGTACGATCTGATACTGGCTAATTACGGTCTCGATCGCGGTCTGGAAGACAGTAACGCGGCAGGAAGTTACGGCGAAATCAAAGCCTACACCCCGGCCTGGGGCGAGCAAATTACCGGCGTGCCTGCTTTTCTTATCGAAAAAATCGCCAGGGAGTTTGCCGACACCGCCCACAAAACTCACGGTCGTTCGATGATCATCCTCGGTGCCGGTGTGAACCACTGGTACCACATGGATATGAACTACCGTGGGATGATCAACATGCTGGTCTTCTGCGGTTGCGTCGGGCAAAGCGGCGGCGGCTGGTCGCACTATGTCGGCCAGGAGAAATTGCGCCCACAAACCGGCTGGCTGCCGCTGGCTTTCGCGCTGGACTGGAACCGTCCACCGCGTCAGATGAACAGCACCTCATACTTCTATAACCACGCCAGCCAGTGGCGTTACGAAAAACTGACGGCGCAGGAGTTGCTCTCCCCGCTGGCGGACGCCTCGAAATTCACCGGACATCTGATCGACTTTAACGTCCGCGCCGAACGCATGGGCTGGCTGCCTTCCGCTCCGCAGCTCAACCTCAATCCGCTGCACGTGAAAGCACGCGCCGACGCGGCAGGCATGACGCCGCAGGAGTACACCGTTCAGGCATTAAAATCGGGCGATATCCGCTTTGCCTGTGAACAACCGGACAACGGCAAAAACCACCCGCGTAACCTGTTTGTCTGGCGCTCGAACCTGCTCGGATCCTCCGGTAAAGGCCATGAATATATGCTGAAGTACCTGCTGGGTACCGAGAGCGGCATTCAGGGCGAGGATCTCGGTTCGACCGATGACGTCAAGCCTGAAGAAGTGGAGTGGCAGACCAAAGCCATTGAGGGCAAGCTCGACCTGCTGGTCACGCTGGATTTCCGCATGTCCAGCACCTGCCTGTTCTCCGATATCGTCCTGCCAACGGCTACCTGGTATGAAAAAGACGACATGAATACCTCGGATATGCATCCGTTTATTCACCCACTTTCTGCCGCCGTTGACCCGGCGTGGGAATCCCGCAGCGACTGGGAAATCTACAAAGAGATCGCCAAAGTGTTCTCGGAAGTGTGCGTCGGCCACCTGGGCACAGAAACGGACGTGGTGCTGCAGCCGTTACAGCATGACTCCCCGGGCGAGCTGTCGCAGCCGTTTGATATCCAGGACTGGCGCAAAGGTGAATGCGATTTGATCCCCGGCAAAACGGCTCCCAACATTGCCGTTGTCGAGCGTAACTATCCCGAAACCTGGGAGCGCTTCACGTCGCTTGGCCCGCTGATGGACAAACTCGGCAACGGCGGAAAAGGCATTTCGTGGAACACGCAGAACGAGGTCGATTTCCTCGGCAAGCTGAACTACGTCAAGCGTGATGGCCCGGCGAAAGGCCGACCGTTGATTGAAACGGCGATTGATGCGTCGGAAGTGATCCTCGCCCTTGCGCCGGAAACCAACGGCCAGGTGGCGGTAAAAGCCTGGGAGGCGCTCGGGCAACTGACCGGGCGCGACCATACCCACCTGGCGCTGAACAAAGAAGACGAGAAAATTCGTTTCCGCGATATCCAGGCCCAACCGCGAAAAATCATTTCCAGCCCGACCTGGTCCGGTCTTGAGAGCGAACATGTCTCCTACAACGCCGGGTACACCAACGTGCACGAGCTGATCCCGTGGCGCACGGTTTCTGGTCGCCAGCAGCTGTATCAGGATCACCCGTGGATGCGCGCTTTCGGGGAGAGCCTGGTGGCCTACCGTCCGCCGATTGATACCCGTAGCGTCACCCATATGCGGGAAATTCCGCCGAACGGTTTCCCGGAGAAAGCGCTCAACTTCCTGACCCCGCACCAGAAATGGGGCATTCACTCCACCTACAGCGAAAACCTGCTGATGCAGACGCTGTCGCGCGGCGGGCCGATTGTCTGGATCAGCGAAGCCGATGCCAAAGAGCTCGGCATTGAGGACAACGACTGGATCGAAGTCTTCAACGCCAACGGCGCGCTCACTGCCCGTGCGGTGGTGAGCCAGCGTGTTCCACCGGGCATGACCATGATGTACCACGCCCAGGAGCGCATCCTGAACATTCCGGGTTCCGAAGTGACAGGACGCCGCGGTGGTATCCATAACTCGGTGACGCGCGTGTGTCCAAAACCGACGCACATGATTGGCGGTTACGCGCAGCTGGCCTACAGCTTCAACTATTACGGTACCGTCGGCTCCAACCGCGACGAGTTCATTATGATCCGCAAAATGAAAAACATTAACTGGCTGGATGGCGAAGGTCGGGATCAGGTACAGGAGACGAAAAAATGAAAATACGTTCACAGGTTGGCATGGTACTGAATCTCGATAAATGCATTGGCTGCCACACCTGCTCGGTCACCTGTAAGAACGTCTGGACCGGACGCGAAGGCATGGAATAT
>CALDSL010000058.1 GCA_937920255.1 uncultured Anaerolineaceae bacterium
TCCGAGCGCGTCACCACGCAGTACAGCACCGGGCGCTCGTTTTTGGTGTAGGCGCCGGTGCCTTCCAGAATGGTCACCCCGCGTTCCAGCACCGTCATCACCTGCCCGGCGACCTCATCCGGCTTGTTGGTCACAATCATCACCGTGCGGAACACGCCCGACCCCTCCGACGCCATTTCCGCCGCCACGCCGGAGATGTAAATCACCAGCAGCCCGTACAGCGCTTCTTTCCAGCCAAAGGCGAACCCGCCCGCCAGCACCACCGCCGTGTCGGTGATCAGATAGGCCTGCGAGATTGAGAGGCCCAGGCGCTCATTCATCACGCGCGCCAGGATGTCGCTGCCGCCGCTGGTGCCCTTGCCGCGGTACACCATCCCCAGGCCGATGCCCAGCAGCAGCCCGCCGTACAAGCAGTTCAACACCAGGTCGTCGGTGATGCCGGTTTTGGGGATGAACAGGCTCAAGAAGTCCGTCAGGAAGGAGAACGAGAACACCCCCACCGCGGTGCGGAACGCAAAGCGCGACCCGCCCAGATAGCGCCAGCCAACCAGAAACAGCGGCGCGTTACCAATGAAGGTCATGAGGCCCACCGGCCAGCCGGTGTAGTGATTGAGAATCTGCGCGATGCCGCTCACCCCACCGCTGACCAGCAGCGCCGGGATCAGGAACAGCCGCATGGCCAGCGCCTGCACCAGCGAGCCGAGGATCACGTACAAATAGTCGCCCAGGGTCGCGCGGGTGAATTCAAACGGTCCGACCGCCGCGGAAAACCGCTGCCAGATACCGGGTTTTGGGGATTGTGGGTTCATCTTCTTGTGCCTGCCTCTCTCGGAATTCGCCGCCCAATTATACTCCACATCCCGGCCAGCCCCACCGGAGAACTTGTCCAAACAACCAAAAAATACCCGTTCGCAAGCTGTCAAAATATGTTATAAAGGAAAGAATTAATCGCCGGCGGACCCCATTCGCCGGAAGCTTTTTGCAAAGCGGGGTTCCCATACAAGGAATGGACACAATTGAGCAGCTTTTCCCACTAACCACCGAACGCGGTCCCGAGGGCCATCTGCACATCGCCGGTCATGATCTCAACGATCTGGCCGCTAAGTTTGGCACGCCGCTCTACCTGTACGATGCGGCGACCGTGCAGAATAAGGTGGAAAAGTTGAAGCGCCTGCTCAAGAAGCATTATCCCGCGCAGTTTGAAATCACCTACGCCGCCAAAGCCTACTTCTCTCTCGGCCTGGCGCGCCGGCTGGCGGCGCTCGGCCTGGGCGTCGACGTGGTCAGCCTGGGCGAACTGAGCGTTGCCCGGCGCGGTGGCTTCGCGCCCCACAAAGTGCACCTGCACGGCAACAACAAATCGCCCGAGGAGCTGGAAGCTGCCCTGCGCTGGGGCATCCAGTGCATCGTGGTCGACAGCCTGGAAGAACTCGAATACCTGGAAGGGATGGCCGAGCGGCTGCAGACCCGCGCGCGCGTGTGGCTGCGCATCACCCCCGGCCTGTACGTCGACACGCACCCCTACCGCCAGACCGCCCACCCCACCTCCAAGTTCGGGCTGCTCATGTCCGACGGGCAGGCCGCCGAAGGCATTCGCCGCGCGCAGTCCAGCCGCTGGCTGGAACTGACCGGGCTGCACGCGCACCTGGGCTCGCAGGTCTTCGAGCCGCAACCCTACCTCGAGGCGGTGGACCTGCTGGTGTCGCTCTCCGAGCAGGCCGGCTACGTGCCGCTCGAATTCAGCCCGGGCGGGGGTTGGGGCGTGCGCTACACCCTGCAAGACCCGGCCGCCGACACGGCCGTGTGGGTCGAGACGGTCAGCCGCGCCATGCAGGCCGCGTTTGGCCGCCGCGGCTGGCCGCTGCCGCGCCTGATCATCGAGCCGGGGCGCTTTCTGGTGGCGCAGGCTGGGGTGGCGTTGTACCGCGTCGGCACTGGCAAGACCGTCAGCGACGGCACGCGGGTGGTGGCGGTCGACGGCGGCATGGCGGATAACCCGCGCGTGGCGCTGTACCGCGCGCGCTACACCGCCGCGCTGGCCAACCGCCCCGGCGGGCCGGAAATGCACAAAACCAGCGTGGTGGGCAAGTTCTGCGAAAGCGGCGACGTGCTCATCAACAACGCGCAACTGCCCGAAATGGCGCGCGGCGATCTGCTGGCCATGCCAGCGGCCGGAGCCTATCACCTGAGCATGTCTTCCAACTACAACCTGGCGCCGCGGCCCGCGGTGCTGTGGCTCGAAGACGGCCGCGTGGAAGTGATGCAAAAACGCGAGCTGCCCGAAGAAGCCGGCTGGTGGGTGGAAGAGGGCCTGAACGGCAGAGTGAAATAACGAATGAATCCGCGCGGCGCGCCCGCATTGCGAGCAGGCGCGCCGCGCTGGCCGGCATTGCAAACACCTGTCATATTCGCTCGCATCTTGACCCATTCCAGTCGAACGGGTACAATTATTTACAATTCCAGTACAATGCGGGAGTCGCCAAGTGGTAAGGCATCAGCCTTCCAAGCTGACATTCGCGGGTTCGAATCCCGTCTCCCGCTC
>CALDSL010000059.1 GCA_937920255.1 uncultured Anaerolineaceae bacterium
GGGCAGTCAAAGATCGCGGGTATGGGTTTCTCCTGAATAGGACTGTTCTGGTAATAGTCTAGAAGTTCCCACGCCCTAAGTCAACGACCGGGGCCTGGCGCGGGTGATACAATGAGGTATCTCAGCGCATGGCAGGTCACAATGAACACCTGGATCCTTCCCTTCTCTTCATCCGAAGCGACGATCGAACGCGTGGGCGGTAAAGGCGCCAACCTGGCGCGGCTGGCGCAGGCCGGCTGCCCGGTGCCACCGGGGTTCTTCATCCCGGTCGAGGGCTACCTGGAAGCGGTGCGTGCCAGTGGGCTGGAGGAACGTATTTGCGCCGCGCTAGACGGCGCGCGGCTGGATGACCCGGCTGCACTGGAACAGGTTTCCACGCAAATCCGCGCCCTGTTCACCGCGCAGATCGTCCCTGAGGGCCTGGCGCGGGCGGCTGTCGCGCAATGGCAGGCGCTGGGTGAACCGGCCGTGGCGGTGCGTTCCTCGGCCACCGCCGAGGACCTGCCGGAAATGTCCTTTGCCGGGCAGCAGGACACCTACCTGAACGTGCGCGGCGATGAAGCGCTGCTGCGCGCCGTGGCCGATTGTTGGGGCAGCCTGTGGACGGCGCGCGCCATCGGCTACCGCCAGCGGCAGAAGGTGGGCCAGGAGAGCATCGCGCTGGCAGTGGTGGTACAGCAGATGGTGCAAAGCGAGGCATCGGGCGTCTTGTTCACCGCCAACCCGCTGACCGGGCTGCGCAGCGAGACCGTGATCGACGCTGCGCTGGGTCTGGGCGAAGGGCTGGTATCGGGGATCATGGAGCCCGATCACTACGTTATCGACCGGCGCACGGGTACGATTGTCGAAAAGACGCTTGGCGCCAAGGCGCTGGCCGTGGTCAGTAAAGCAGAGGGCGGCACGCAGGTGGTGGCCGGAGCCGGCCGCCAGGCGCTGCCCGACGAGCGCATCCTCGAGCTGGCGGAGCTGGGCCAGCGCGTGGCCGATGCGTGGGGCGCGCCGCAGGATATTGAGTGGGCATGGGACGGCCAGCGGTTGCACCTGCTGCAAACCCGCGCCATCACCTCGCTCTATCCGGTTCCGGAAGGCCTGGATGAAAACGATCTGCGCGCCATGTTCTCCTTCGGCGCGGTGCAGGGCATGCTCGACCCGCTCACCCCGCTGGGCCAGGACGCGATGGCGCTGGTGGTCAGCGGCGCCGGACGGTTATTTGACCTGCATTACGACGAGCGCACCCAGAAAATCCTGCGCCCGGCGGGAGACCGCCTGTGGCTGGACATCACCACGCCGGTGCGCAACCCGGTGGGCCGCAAACTGATCCGTTACGCGTTGAATGCCATTGAACCCAGCGTGGCGGCGCATGTATACAGCGTGTGGAATGATCCACGGCTGATGCCGTCCACACGCAGGGTGCGTCCGGCAACCATGCTGCGCGTGGTGCGCGGGGCGGCGCCAATTGTGCTGCGCGTTCCGCTCTACATGGCCGCCCCCGAAAAGCGCATGGCCCTGGCGCGCGAGCGCGTCAGCAGCCTGCTCGGCACGTTGCGCGAGCGCTATGCCACCATCCAGGGTTCACCGCAGGAAAAACTGCTGGCGCGCGTGGCGATGCTGCGCGGCGTGGGCAACATCTTCATCCTTCTGGGGAAATCCTTCATCCCTGGCATTGCCACTGCCATGTCGATGTGGAACCTAGCGCGAAACATTGCCGAGCAGCTCGACCGGCAGGAAGGCGGAATCCATTTCTCGGACCTGGCGATGCAAATTCCGCGCGGCGTGCCCGGCAACGTCACCACCGAGATGGACCTGGCGCTGTGGCAGGTTTCGCGCGCCATTCACACCGACCCGGCCTCGGCGGAACTGTTCGGCGTCCTGCCGGCCGCAGAACTGGCGCAGCGCTGGAAGGCCGGCACGCTGCCCGCCGCGGCGCAGGCAGCGGTGGACGGGTTTTTGGAAGTGTACGGTTTCCGCGGCCTGGCCGAGATTGATATGGGCCGCCCGCGCTGGATCGATGACCCGGTGCATGTGATGCAGGTGCTGGGCAGTTACCTGCAAATCGTCCCCGCCGACGCGCCGGATTTGCAGTTCGAGCACGCCGCCCGCGCCGGCGAGGCCGCGGTGGAAGCGCTGGCCCAGGCGGCGCGCCGCCTGCCCCATGGCTGGCTGAAATCCCGGCAGGTGCGCTTTGCCGGCCGGCGGGTACGCGCGACAATGGGCATTCGCGAAGCGCCCAAATTCTTCGCGGTGCGCGGCATCGGGCTCAGCCGCATGGCGCTGCTGGACAGCGGCGAGGATTTCACCCGCCTGGGGCTGCTGTCGCAGCCGGACGATATTTTCTACCTGCACGTGAGCGAACTGGAAGCGCTGGCCGCCGGCGAGCAGCGCGATTGGGCCGGCCTGGCGCACAGCCGCCGCCAGCGCTACGAACGCGAGAAAGCGCGCCGGCAGATCCCGCGGCTGCTGCTCAGCGACGGGCGCGCTTTCTACGAAGGGGTGGCGGGGAACGGCGCGCAGGGCGGCATCCACGGGGCGCCGGTCTCGCCTGGCGTGGTCGAAGGGCGGGTGCGCGTGGTGCTCGACCCGCGCGGCGTGCAGCTCGGGCCGGGTGAAATTCTGGTCTGCCCGGGCACCGACCCATCGTGGACGCCGCTGTTCCTGGCCGCCGGGGGACTGGTGATGGAGGTGGGCGGGATGATGACCCACGGGGCGGTGGTGGCGCGCGAGTACGGCATCCCGGCCGTGGTCGGCGTGGATCGGGTCACCGAGCGGCTGCAGACAGGCATGCGCGTGCGGGTGGATGGATCGAGTGGCGTGGTGCAGGTGTTGGAGGAGGAATAGCCAATCCCCATCCAACCTCCCTCCAAATCGCAAAAACCGCGATCTGGAGGGAGACTATGAAGCTGATTCTTCCCACTAGGTTGCGCTCAAACCACCAATCGCATTTCTACCGTATAATCCCTCATAGAAAGGCCGCGCGGGGCGCGGCGAGAGGGTAATGAA
>CALDSL010000060.1 GCA_937920255.1 uncultured Anaerolineaceae bacterium
CCCGGGCTGCGGAACACCATCGCCGTCAGCAGCAGCAGCACGGCGTACAGCGCCGCCGCCGAGAGAATCAGGGCGAAGAAGAACGCCAGCAGGTTGGCCGCGCTGGGGGGCGTGGGGGCGCGCAGCACCACCGCCGCCACGATCACCCCGATCCCCAGCGCCAGATCGACCAGCGCCAGCAGCCGCCACTTGCGGAAGGTGACCAGGAACTGGGTGTTGACCGGCCGCAGCAGCGAGAAGTCAAAGCTGCCAGTGACGATCTCCTGCCCCAACCCGGCCAGCGATTCCAGCCCGGGGCCGATAAACAGTTCGCGCAGCGCGCCAACCGTCAGGTACACGCCCACCAGCGCCAGCGCTGAGGCAAAATCCCAGCCGCGCAGGCTGTCCACCTGGCCGAACAGCACCGCCATGCCCAACACGCCGGTACCCAGGTTGAGCAGCGAATGCAGCAGGCTGATCCACCAGTTGGCCGGGTAGGCCAGGTCGGTCTGGAAGGAAACGCGGATAAAAGCAGCAATTAGACGCAGGTAACGCATATCAACCTCCCACCGCGGCATAGCGCCGCAGCCCGGCGCGCCACACAAGCGCCGTCAGCGCGGCGGCCAGCGCCAGCCAGCCGGCCTGCAGCGCGAACCCAAACGCGATTTCCCCGGCCGGCAAAGACTGCACCAGAATTTCCACCGGAAAACCGACCATATAGCGAAACGGCAGCACCCGCGCCAGGGTTTGCAGCGCGCCCGGCAGCAGCATCACCGGGGCGGCAATGCCCGAGAGCAGAAACACCAGCGAGTCCTGCACCGCCAGCAGCGCGTCTGCGCGCGTGGACCAGAACGCCAGCAGCGCCAGCCAGCAGCCCCACAGAAAACGCAGCGCCCAGGCCAGCGCCAGCGAAAGCAGCGCCAGCGCCACCTGACCGGCGGTTGCCTGCAACTCGGGGCGCAGCGCCAGCGCCAGCAGCCCCGCCACAGGAATGACGAACACCATGTAGACCACTTTGCCGGCCACCTCGCTGGCCAGCACCTGGTAGAGGGCGGGCAGCGGGCGCACCAGCCAGGCGTTCAGCCCGCCTTCACGGATCACGTCGCCCAGCGTCCAGTTGGTCTGCGCGTAGGTGAGCTGGTTAGCCAGCACCAGCGCCAGGTAATAGGCCACGAAAGCGCCGCGGTTCATCCCCGCCAGTTCCCCCTCCCCGGCCGCGGCCAGCCAGGCGAACAGCGCCACCAGCGGCGGCACCATCCAGCCGAAGGCCAGCACGAAGAAGAAGCTGCGGTATTGCATCCACGAAGCCCAGGTGGATTTGATCAGGGCCAGTCCAGCGCGGTGGTTCACAGCGCTCCCTCCTGGTAGATTTTGTCGATCACGGCCTCCAGCGGCGGGTCTTCCACCACCAGGTCGGCCACCGGCAGCGTGTTGAGCAGCGCGGCGGTGATGCGCGGGGCGTCGTTGCGCCCGACGCGCAGGGTGAGGGTCTGATCATCCTGGCCGATGGCTTCCGCGCCGGGAGGCAGCGCGGGGAGCCCGTCTGGCGCCGCGCCCAGCGTCACTTTGAGCAGCTTGTACGGCGCCAGCCGGCGCGCCAGCCCGTTCAACTCGCCATCGTAGAGGATACGCCCGCCGTGGATCAGGATCACGCGCGGGCACAGGGCCAGCACGTCCGCCATGTAGTGGCTGGTGAGGATCACCGTGGCGCCATACCGGCGGGTGTAATCGGCGACGTAGCGGCGCACGCGCGCCTGGATCGAAACATCCAGACCGAGGGTGGGTTCGTCGAGGAACAGCACCTCCGGGCGGTGCAGCAGTCCGGCTGCCAGCTCGCACTTCATGCGCTCGCCCAGCGAGAGGTTGCGCACCGGCCGGGTGAGCAGATCACCCATTTCGAGCAGTTCCGACAGCTCGTCCAGGCGGCGGCGAAATTCGTCGGCCGGCACGCGGTAGATCTCGGCCAGCACTTTGAGCGTATCCAGCGGGGGAATGTCCCAGATCATCTGGCTCTTGTTGCCCAGCACCATGCTGATGCGGCTCAGAAATTCGTCTTTGCGCTCCCAGGGGGTGAAGCCGGCCACGCGCGCCTCTCCGCTGGTGGGATAGAGCAGCCCGGACAGCATCTTGAGCGTGGTGGTCTTGCCCGCCCCATTCTGCCCGATCAGCCCCACCATTTCCCCGGCGCGGATGGCGAAGGTGAGGTCCGTCGCGGCGGGTACGGCGGTGTAGGCAGGCCGCACCAGCGCGCGCAGC
>CALDSL010000061.1 GCA_937920255.1 uncultured Anaerolineaceae bacterium
CATACGACCAACGCGCTGGAGATGGAGCGGTATAATCCTAATTACATTGGCGGCGATATCAACGGCGGCGTGCAGGACATACGCCAGTTCTTCACCCGTCCGGTCGCCAGCCTGCAGCCGTACCGCACGTCAGACCCGGATTTGTACCTCTGCTCTTCTTCCACGCCGCCGGGGGGCGGTGTTCACGGGATGTGCGGAGTGCGCGCTGCGCGTTCGGTACGATTTTAACCAGTAGAAGAAGAGAGGTTCCCGTGAAAACTCGCAGAACTGCGTGGATCCTTCTGGTTTCCATTCTGGTAGCCACCGGCTGCCAGCTATTCACCCCTTCGGCGGAAACGCCCACGCCCATCAGCCCCACCGCCGCGTCGACATCCGCGCCCGGTGAGCCGACCCGGGCATCAACCGCGCCTCCGCAAAACACGCCCCGCCCGACTACGCCCCCGCCTGACGAGCAGGACATTGCCAGTTGCGTGTCGGAGGAGGATCTGAACCCCACCCCGGAGGGCTTTGGCGACCCGTACTTCCCGCGACTGGGCAATGGCGGCTATGATGTGCTGCATTACACCCTGGAGATTAACGTAGACATGCAGCGCAACCTGCTGCGCTCCACCGCCACGCTGAACGCGCGCGCCAGCGAAGCCCTGCGCGAGTTCAACCTGGACTTCCGAGGCTTTGGCATCGATGCGGTGCGTGTCGACGGCCAACCGGCGCAGTATAACCGCAGCGGCGTCGAGCTGACCGTAATCCCGGCCGCTCCGATCGAATCGAATCAGGAATTCAGCGTGAAGGTGGAATACTCCGGCACGCCGCAGAACTCGGTGGAGCAGGGTATGCGCCTGGGCTGGAACCGGTATGAGAACGGCATCTACGTGGCCAGCGAGCCGTCCGGGGCTTCATCATGGTACCCGGTCAACGACCACCCGTGCGACAAAGCTTCGTACACCTTCCACATCACCGTGCCCGAACCGTACATGGTGGCGGCCAACGGCGTGCTTACCGGTACGACCGATAACGGCGAGACGACCACCTACACCTGGGAAGAAAACCATCCCATGGCCTCTTACCTGGCGACGGTCAATATCGCCCGGTTTGTGTACCAGGAGCAGCCCGGGCCGGACGGCATGATCGTGCGCAATTACTTCGACCAGGCAATAGCCGAGCAGGTGGAGCCGGTCTTCCGCCGCCAGCCGGATATGATCGCCTTCTTCAACTCGATTTACGGTCCGTACCCGTTCGATGAATACGGCGTAGTGGTGGTCGATGCCAGCTTTGGCTTCGCGCTGGAAACGCAAACGCTTTCGCTCTTCAGCAGCCGCGGGCTTTCGCGCGCCGACCGGGAAAATGAGCAGGTGGTGGCGCATGAACTGGCGCACCAGTGGTTTGGCAATAGCGTGACATTGGATAACTGGAAAGACATCTGGCTCAACGAAGGCTTCGCCACCTACAGCCAGTGG
>CALDSL010000062.1 GCA_937920255.1 uncultured Anaerolineaceae bacterium
TCCTGGCCTACATCTGCTCCTTCCTGGGCATGATGATGGGCTTCGTCGGCGCGATCAACTACATCATCCGGCATAGAAGGAAATAGATCAAAAAAGGCGGCCTCACGCGAGGCCGCCTTTTTTGATTCCAGCTGGTCAAGCCCTCACCCCGGCCCTCTCCCAGAGGGAGAGGGAGATTCAACGCTCCCTCTCCCAAAGGGCTTAACAATAGACACAAAAAAAGCAGCAATGTGATACAAGAAGAGGAGGGACAAAAAAGAAGGAGAACGAGGGAGGGGCCAATGGAGTGGGCAGAAGCGGAATTCGGTGGGGCAGTGTTGGGGGATTTGCGGTTGACCAAGCGGTTGGTGCAGTTGGCCAGACAGCGGGGGGCGAAGATGCAAGCATCGATAGCGGAGAGCTGTGGAGGGCCCTCGGGCAGTCGGGCAGCATACCGATTTTATGACAACCCGCAGGTGAACATGGAAGCGATCCAAATACCGCATCGAGCAACGACGGTGGAGCGCATGAGGGGGGAAGCGGTGGTTCTGGCGGTACAGGACACGACCCAGGTGGATCTGACGCGGCATGCGCACACGGCTGGATTGGGGTACTTGCAAGATTTGGCCCACCGAGGCTACCTTGTGCACAGCACGATGATGGTGACGCCGCAGCGGGTGCCGTTGGGGCTAATCCAACAGCAGGTATGGGTGCGTGACGAGGCGGAGTACGGCAAAAGGCAGAAACGACACGAACGGCCCATGGTGGAAAAAGAAAGCCAGAAGTGGTTGACCAGCCTGGAGGCAGCCGCAGCGGTGCAACGCGAATTGCCCGAGACGCGGGTGGTGAGCGTGGGGGACAGTGAGGCGGACATCTTTGCGCTATTTGCTGCCTCACTGGAAAAGGGAGTGTCGTTCCTGGTGCGCGCCTGGCAGGATCGGCTGATCGAAGATGCAGATGAACGCCACCTATGGAAGCACCTGGAAGCATTACCCGTGGCGGGGACACGCGAAGTGATCCTGCCGCGACAGGATCAACGCCCCGCGCGCAATGTGGTGCTCACCGTGCGCTTTGCTCAGGTTGCGCTAAAGGTTCCGGTGCGGGAAAAGAAACGCCAGGAACACCAATCCGTAACGGCCTGGGCCATTCTGGCACGTGAGGAACTGCCCCCTGCCGGAGAAGAAGCGATCGAATGGAAGTTGCTGACCAACGTGCCAACCGAGACCTTGGCACAAGCCCACGAGCGGATCGACTGGTACAGTTGCCGGTGGGTCGTGGAAATGTTCCATCGCGTGCTCAAGAGCGGTTGCCGCCTGGAAGAACGCCAGTTTGATGATCTGGACAACATCCAGCGTTTCCTGGCGCTCGACAGTGTCGTTGCCTGGCGTGTGCTGTATCTCACCCTATGTACTCGTCAGTTGCCGGAGTTGCCCTGTGATGCGCTCTTCGAGACCTACGAATGGCAAGCTTTGTACTGTTTTGTGCACAAAACCAACCAGCCCCCTGAGCAAGTTCCATTACTGTCCGATGCCGTCATCTGGTTGGCTCGCTTGGGCGGCTTCACCGCCAGCCGAAAGCGGCAGCCCGGCACAACCGTCTTATGGCGCGGCCTCAGCCGCCTCACCGACATTGCTCTCGCCTGGCGTACCTTCCATCCCGACCCTTAATTGTGTCTATTGTTAAGCCCCCTGGGAGAGGGTTGGGGTGAGGGTCTTTCGGGGGTAGGTCTCCCACCTCACAAACTCGTGCATTGCCCGATCACCAGCGCGAGAGTATAATCTTGTAAAGAACAAGACCACCGTTCTCCAATTCATGAAACAAATGACCTTTTCCGCTCTGGGACACATGATTCCCATCGCCGTATCGTTGATTTTGGCTGCCACGGTGGGGATCTATACCTGGCGCCGGCGCAGCATCGCGGGCGCGCGTTCCTTTGTCGTCCTCCTGATGCTTGAAGGTATGTGGGTGGCATGCGTTCTGGGCGAAAAACTGGCCCCCACCCTCCCGGGCAAAATCTTTTTTGATAACATCCGCTGGGTCGCCTCGCTGCTCTCCCCGCTGGCGCTGCTCTCGTTTGCCTTTGAATACACCGGCGCGCCCATTCACCGCGCCGTGCGTTTCTGGACACTGCTGATGGTGATCCCCACCATCACCCTCGCGCTCATCTTCACCAACGGCGCCCACGGATTGGCCATGCACAACCAGCGCCTGGTGAGCGGGCAACCCTTCAGCGCCTACCTGTATGATTTTGGGTGGCCGGTGCTGATCTGCGTCACCATCAACTACCTGATGATCTTTATGGCCCTGCTGCTGCTGGGAAGCTTTGCGCTGCGCCAGTCATACCTTTACCGGGCGCAGATGCTCACCATCGCCACCGGCCTGCTGATCCCGGTGTTGGGCAGTGTGCTGTCGATGCTCAATCTGGTTCCCGGTATGCAGCGTGACATCTACCCCTACACCTCCGCCATTGGCAACCTGTTCATTGCCGTGGGGCTGTTCTCCTTCCGCGTCTTCGATATCGTCCCCATCGCCCGCGAGCAAGTGTTTG
>CALDSL010000063.1 GCA_937920255.1 uncultured Anaerolineaceae bacterium
CAGTGCGCATCTGGTGATCAATATCGACGGTTTGTATGGTACCTATATCCATAGCCTTGGTCCTGTAGATGAGATTCAAAGGGTGATTCAATCAAACGAGGACAGGGTAGGTACTGCTGGCTGTCCCCGTGAACGCTTCTTTTCCGATCTTTTATTATACCTCATCCCCACAAATCTAGCCTGTTTCTTCATATATTGATTCGATGTCTGCGGGCAGGGAGCCGCCCTCGCGACCATAGTATAATTGCCACTGTTGGCTCATTTTTCTTCCGGCGGTGCCATGAACCTTTCGAAATCCCATCCAAACCCATCGCGTTCCACAGACCTGTTCACCGGCGCGTTGCTGCTCTTGCTGCTGGCCGGACTGGCCTATCTGCTGCAGTTGCGCGGCTGGGGCTTTTATAAAGACGACTGGCATCTGATCTGGACCGGTTCGACCCAGGGCATGCAGGGAATTTTCCGCCTGTTCCTGGTCGACCGCCCGTTTATGGGCGTGATCTATGCCGTCACCTACCGGCTGCTGGGCGAAAGCCCGCTGGCCTGGCAAATCTTCGGGTTCGTCATCCGCGCTATTGGAATGCTGGCGTTCTGGTGGCTGGCGCGCATGCTCTTCCCCGGCCGGCCGCGCATGACGCTCTTGATGGCGGCAGTGTTTATTCTGTATCCGGGGTTCTACCAGCAGCCCAACGCCAACACGTTTCAGAACCACTTTCTCGGCTACGGCGCGGCGGTGCTCTCGATCGCATTTTCCATCCGCGCTCTGCGCGCGCGCGCCGGCGCGCCCAGAGCTGCCTGGACCGCGCTGGCCGTGGGGCTGGCGCTGTTTTACTGGATGATCTACGAGTACATGATTGGCCTGGAGGCGGTGCGCTTTCTGCTGCTCGATCTGGTGTTGCAGCGCGCAGATCCGCTGCCCTGGAAGCGGCGCGGCGCGCGGCTGCTGCGCCAGGCGCTGCCATTTTTGCTGGCCGCGGGCGCGTTTCTGGTCTGGCGGCTGGTGATCTACAAAGGCGCGCGCTCGGTCACGGATGTTGGCTCGCTGGGGAGCATGTACCTCAGCCGCCCAGGTGAGATGCTGCTGCGGCTGGCGCTGGAAGGCATCCGCGATAGTTTTGAGACCCTGGTGCTGGCCTGGTTTGTGCCGCTGCACCAGCTCACCAGCTTGCTGGACTACCCCACTTTGCTGGCGGCTTTTCTGGTGGCGGCTTTGGGCGCGCTGGCGTGGTGGTTTTTCACCCGCCGCCTACCCGCGCGCAGCGAGGACGACGCGATCCCCGAGGGCGTCGAGGCCCCGGCGCGGATCACCTGGCTGGGTGTGGCCTGCGCCCTGATCACCCTGGTTCCCATTTTGCTGGCCAACCGCGACGTGCATTTTTCCGACCAGTTCGACCGTTACACGCTGCAGACCACGCTGGGCGTTGCCATCGCCGTGGGCGGCCTGCTCGAGGCGCTGCGTGGCAAAACCGCCTGGCGCTGGGCGTCAGCGGCGCTGATCGCCCTGGCGCTCACCCTGCACATTGCCAACGGGTTTTATTACCAGAAGTTCTGGACGGCGCAGCAGCAGTTATGGTGGCAGCTCTCCTGGCGCGCTCCCGCTCTTAAAGACAGCACCACCATTGTCGCGCTGCTGCCAGGCGGCTACCGGCTGGCGGAGGGCTATGAGATCTGGGGGCCGGCCAACCGCATTTATCACCCCGGCGAAGCGCAGATCCGCATCAGCGGCGAAACCATGAACGGCGAGACCCTGGCGCGGCTGTTGAGCGGCGAGAGCTACGGGCGTACCTTCCGCAACCTGGAGTATATGGTCGAGTTTCAAAACAGCCTGGTGGCCAACCTGCCCGCCGGAAGCTGCCTGCACGTGATCGACGCCGGCCGCATGGAAATCTCGGGCAGCGATGACGCCCTGGCGCGCTTAGTGGCGCCGTTCTCGCGCATCGACTTGATCGACGCGAACGCAACCCCGGCTGTGCCGCCGGAGAGCATTTTTGGGCGTGAGCCGCCGCGCGGCTGGTGCTACTACTACCAGAAGGTCAGCCTGGAGCGCCAGCGCGAGGATTGGCAGACCGGCGCCGCGCTGGCGGACGAGGCGCTGGGCCAGGGGCTCGCGCCCTCTGACCCCTCGGAGTGGATGCCGCTGTACGAGGTTTATTACCGCGCCGGCAACCTCGACCGGGCCAACGAGCTTGGCGCGCTGTTGCGTTCCGCGCCCGAGTTCATCGGACCGTACTGCGCCCAGTTCGCAGTGCAGGAACAGGCGCAGGTGGGGCAGGACGCGTTCCTGGTGGAGAATTTGTGCCCGCAGATCCAGGGGCAGGAATGACCTGCCTGCTCCTCTCGCACAGTCGATCCGATCTACGCGACCGGGCGCAAAAATTGCGCGGAATCGGCTATAATTTTCTTCGATGATGAAGAAGATTGCGGCGCTCGCGATAGTCACCATACTGCTGCTGGCAGGCTGCGGCGGCAATAACGCTCAAGGCGGAGAGACGCCCGTGGCGTCGCAGTACATCCAGAACAAAGGCTCGGATACGATCGTCAACCTGGCGCTGGCCTGGGCCGAGCGTTACCAGAACGAGCACCCCGAAGTGCGCATTTCGGTCACCGGCGGTGGCAGCGGCACCGGGATTGTCTCGCTGCTCAACCGCACTGTGGATATCGCCAATGCCTCGCGCACGATCAAAGACGAAGAACTGGCGACTGCCCGCGAGGCCGGGATCGAGCCGGTGGAGCATGTCATCGCCCGCGATGCCATCGCGGTTATCATCCACCCGCAGAACCCGGTGCAGCAGCTTTCCATCGACCAGCTTTCGCGCATCTTTAAAGGCGAGATCAGCAACTGGTCCGAACTGGGCGGGGAAGACCGGCCAATCGTCAAGCTCTCACGCGAATCCAATTCGGGAACCCACGTGTATTTTCTGGAAACCGTCGTGCGTCGCGGTGATCCGGACGACAAAAGCCTGTTTGCGCCCAATACCCTGCTGCTGCCCTCGTCCGAAGGCATCATCTCCGAAGTGCGCGATAATCCCAACGCCATCGGGTATGACGGCCTGGGGTACGTGACGGAGGACGTCAAGGTTGTCGGTATCACCCGCCCGGATGGGCAGGGTTTTGTCATGCCGTCGATCGAGACGGTCAACAACGGTGAATATCCTATCTCGCGCGACCTGTATATGTACACGCGCAGCGACCCGGGCCCTGTCGTGGAGCAGTACCTGGCCTGGATTTTGTCCGACGAAGCGCAGCAAATCGTTACGGATCTGGGTTTTGTACCGGTAGAGTGATGATGGATCAAAAAGCAGCCCGCACTTCCGACAGAGTGATCAACGCGGTGATCCGCATCAGCGGATATTCCAGTATCCTGT
>CALDSL010000064.1 GCA_937920255.1 uncultured Anaerolineaceae bacterium
ATCCGCTACGACCTGCGCCAGAAGATGTTCAACCACCTGCAGGACCTGTCGCTGTCGTACTACAGCCGCACGCCGGTGGGCTGGATCATGTCGCGCGTCACTTCTGACTCGGAGCGCGTGGCGGAGCTGATGACGTGGGGCCTGCTCGACTCGACCTGGGCGGTGGTGAACATCCTCACTGCGATGGGCTTCATGTTCTACATCAACTGGCGGCTGGCGCTGATCGTTCTGGCCATCCTGCCGATCTTGCTGTGGGTGGCGATCGAGTTCCGCAAGCGCATCCTGCGCCAGTTCCGTGACGTGCGCAAGTACAATTCAAAGATCACCGGGGCCTACAACGAGAACATCACCGGCGTGCGCGTGGTGAAGGCGCTGGGGCGCGAGGATGAAAACCTGCGCGAGTTCAGCGGGCTGACGGGCGAGATGTACCGCGCGGGCTACCGCGCCGCCTGGTTGAGCGCCCTGTTCCTGCCCAGCGTGCAGATGATCTCCGCCGTGGCGCTGGGCAGCGTGGTGTGGTACACCGGCGCATCGGAAGGCCTGGCCGGGATGACCATCGGTAGCGTGCACGCTTTCGTCAGCTACATTACCTTTATGATGTGGCCAATCCAGGACCTGGCGCGCGTGTTCGCCGAAATCCAGCATGCCATCGCGTCGGCCGAGCGCATCTTCTCGCTGGTGGACGCCGTGCCCGAGGTGGTCGACCGCGCCGATGCGCAGGACCCCGGCACGATCCGCGGCGACATCGAGTTCGACCACGTGTTCTTCTCGTATGAAGACGAAAAACCGGTGCTGTCCGACTTCACCCTCAAAGTGCGGCGCGGTGAAACCATCGCTCTGGTCGGCCCGACCGGCGGCGGGAAGTCCACTATCGTCAACCTGATGTGCCGCTTCTACGAGCCGAAGAAGGGCGTGATCCGCATTGGCGGGCGTGACTACACACACCTGTCGCTGCACGCCATCCAGTCGCGCATCGGCATGGTACTGCAGACACCGCACCTGTTCTCCGGCACCGTGCGCGACAACATCCGCTACGGCCGGCTGAACGCCACCGACGCGGAAGTGGAAGAGGCAGCCAAACTGGCCGGCGCGGACGTGTTCATCCAGAAGCTGGAGAAGAAGTACGACGAACCCGTGGGCGAGGGCGGCAATATGCTGTCGGTGGGCCAGAAGCAGCTCATCAGCCTGGCGCGCGCCGTGCTGGCCCGGCCCGAAATCTTTATCATGGACGAGGCCACCAGCTCGGTCGACACGCTGACCGAAGCCCTGATCCAGAAGGGCATGGAACGCCTGATGGAAGGCCGCACCAGTTTTGTCATCGCGCACCGACTGTCCACCATCAAGCGCGCCGACCGCATCCTGGTGATCGAGGACGGCACGATCTCCGAGATCGGCACGCACGCAGAACTGCTGCGCCAGCGCGGCAAGTACTATCACCTGTACACCAAGCAGTTCCGGCATGAAATGTCGCAGGCGCTCAACCCGTTTGATGTGGCCGAGAACAACGGCCACAAAAAACAAGGCGACGATCTGCTGCCCGCCCTGGGAGACTAACCGGTCTTTGTCCAGGTGGAAACCGCCGCCGCGGTGGGGAAAACCCGCCGCGGCGGCTTTGCAAAACCGTAACGCCGGCATGGGGTTTCCCCTCATTGACATCCGGACGCTTTTTTGCAACAATGTGGACAGTATGATGTCATTGCAGCACGGTAGAAACCATGCGCTTTGCACAGCGGTCCGCAGAAAATGCCAGGAAGAAGCGGAACCGCGCAATATGAAACACGCTCAGTTGCTCGCCGGCGGTGGGATTTGTGTCTCACCGCCGTTCTCATTTAAACCTGCCAGACCACGGAGCATCAATGTATCAACTACACTTTGATGGGCTGTACCGACAGATTCACCCGCGCAACGAACGAAACGCCAACCCGCGCCACACGCAGCAGGCCGGTTTTATGTGCTACGGCTGGCTGATCTACAAAAACGGCGTGCTAGTTGGGCGCGGGCACGGAGTGTTCGCGCACAGCAAAAACGCCTCGTCCAACAGCGCCGAGTACCTGGCCCTGATCGAAGGCCTGGAAGCGCTGGCGGATATGGGCGTCAACCACGAGCATGTGGTGGTGATGGGCGACGCCAAGTCGGTGCTGGACCAGATGACCGGAGATTCGGCTGTGAACTCGATGGCCGCCCGCTCGCATTACCGCCGCGCCAAAAAGCTGGTGCGCAACTTCTCGCACCTGGAATGGTGCTGGACGCCGCGCCAGCAGAACCGCGCCGCCGACCAGCTCACCCGCCGCGCGATGAGCGCCATCCGCCAGGATGATGATGAATACCGGGCGGCGCTGGACGCGCTCTACCCTTCCCGGCCGGGCAAAACCGCCGCGCGCGGCCTGCTTTCACTGGTGGATTTCCGCATGTACCAGATGAACGGAACGGGTCGATTGCACTAACGGGGCGTACACATTCGAGTATAATTGGGGGTTGTATTTCCGAAACAGGACTTTCCTGCCCTGAATCTTGACCTCGAAAGGTTCGAAACCATGTCGTTACATCTTTTTGGTATTGCTGCCCCCATTTTGCCCCTTTACCTCGACCCCGGCACCGGCAGCTTCCTGATCCAACTCCTGGCCGGCGTTCTGGTCGGCGGGCTGCTGGCGGTGAAAATCTACTGGCGCAAATTGATCTCCTTCTTCCGCAAAGACAAACCCGTGGAAGATGAGACCGCCGCCGGCGACGAAAACATTTCCGATCCGCTCAAATGAAGACTGGCCAGGCGCTGAGCGCCTCGTTTCGCGACCCCAGCGGGTTTATGTACCGGCGCGAGGGCGTGCTCTACCGCCAGGTGAACCTGCCGTACCAGGCGCACTATGACAAATTGATGCAATCCGGGCTGTATGAGCGCCTGACGAAGGCGCGCATGCTCGTCCCGCACGAAGAAGTGACGCTGGAACCCGAGCTGCCGGAACTGCATTACCGCACCCTGCGGCCGCAGCCCATACCGGTGATCTCCTACCCGTACGAATGGTCCTTCAGCCAGCTCAAAGACGCCGCGCTGCTGACCCTGGAGATCCAGAAGAAGGCGGTCGAGACTGGGATGACGCTAAAGGATGCCAGCGCCTACAACATCCAGTTTATCGGCTGCCGCCCGGTGCTGATCGACACGCTGTCTTTCGAGATCTACACCGAAGGCGAGCCGTGGGTGGCCTACCGCCAGTTCTGCCAGCATTTTCTGGCGCCGCTGGCGCTGATGGCGCTGCGTGACGTGCGCCTGAACGGCCTGCTGCGCAATTACATCGACGGCATACCGCTCGACCTGGCCAGCGAACTACTGCCCTGGCAAACGCGCATGAACTTTGGCCTGGGGCTGCACATTCACACCCACGCCAAGGCGCAAAAACGCTACGCCGGACAGGGCATTCGCCCCAGCGAGGTATCCAACCGCAAGGTGACGCGCATGGCCTTCCTGGGCATGATCGACAGCCTGGAAACCAGCGTGCGCAAGCTGGAATGGAAGCCCGAAGGTACCGAGTGGGCGGATTACTACGACATTACCAACTACAGTCAGGACGCCTTCCAGCAGAAGAAAGACCTGGTGCGCTCCTTCCTCGAGCAGGTGCAGCCAGCCGTGGTGTGGGATCTGGGCGCCAACACGGGCGAGTTCAGCCAGATCGCCGTGGAACTGGGCGCCTACACCGCGGCGATGGACGTGGACCCCAGCGCGGTGGAAAAGGGCTACCAGGCGGGCAAGAGCGCCAAGAACGCGAAGTTGCTGCCGTTGCTGATGGACCTGACCAGCCCCAGCCCGGCGCTGGGCTGGAACAACCGCGAGCGCATGGCGCTGGCCGAGCGCGGCCCGGCCGATGCCGTGCTGGCGCTGGCGCTGATCCATCACCTGGCGATTTCGAACAACGTGCCGCTGCCCAGCGTGGCAGCGTTCATGGCCGACCTGGGGCGCAACCTGATCATCGAGTTTGTGCCCAAAGAAGACTCGCAGGTGCAGAAGCTGCTCGCCAGCCGGGTGGACATCTTCGACCATTACACCCAGCCCGATTTCGAGGCGGCGTTTGAACAGTACTTCACCATGCGCGCCAGCCAGCCGATTCCCGGCACCAAACGCACGCTGTACCTGTACGAAACGCGCTAAAATAGACGAACCACACGCAAGCATCACGGCGATCCATCCACGCGGCTGGGTCGCCGTTTTGATAATGGAATTTAAGGAGGGTGAGCTATGCAAGTGATCCGAGTGCATGAATTTGGCGGGCCGGAGAAGCTGGTGGCGGAAACCGCGGAAAAGCCCGAACCAAAGCCTGGCGAGGTGCGCGTGAAAGTGGCCGCGGTGGGCGTCAACTTTGTTGAGACCTACCAGCGGCGGGGCTGGTACGCCATTCCGCTGCCGGCGGTGCTGGGCGGCGAGTTCGCTGGCGTGGTGGACGCGCTGGGCGAAGGCGTCACCGGTTTCGAAATCGGCCAGCAGGTGGCGACCACGGCCGGCAGCGGAGCGTACGCCGAGTGGGCGCTGGCGCCAGCGGCCAAGCTGGTGCCGGTGCCGGAAGGGGTCTCGCTGGAACAGGCGGCCGCGCTGCTGCTGCAGGGCATGACCGCGCATTATCTGGCCATATCCACCTTCCCGCTCAAAGAGGGCGATACCGCGCTGGTACATGCCGCCGCGGGCGGCGTGGGGCAGCTATTGGTGCAAATCGCTAAACTGCGAGGGGCGCGGGTGATTGGTACAGTTTCGACCGAGGAGAAAGCCGCCCTGGCGCGCGAAGCCGGTGCGGATGAGATCATCCTGTACACCCAGGCCGATTTTGAGAGCGAAACGCGCCGCCTGACGGACGGCAAGGGCGTTGATGTGGTTTACGACTCGGTGGGGAAGACGACGTTCCAGAAGAGTCTGAACTGCCTGCGGCCGCGCGGGATGCTGGTGCTGTACGGCCAGTCGAGCGGGCCGGTAGAGCCGTTGGATCCGCAGGTCTTGCAGCACAAAGGCTCGATCTTTCTCACGAGACCGACATTGGGGCATTACACCCTCACCCGCGAGGAACTGCTCTGGCGCTCGGGCGATCTGTTCGGCTGGCTGGCCGACGATCAGTTGAAATTGCGCATCGACCGCACCTTCGCGCTGGGAGACGCCGCCTCCGCGCACCGGTATTTGGAGGATCGGGCGACGAAGGGGAAAGTGTTGTTGATGCCGTAGCGGAAGTAGATAATTGTTATGCAACGCCCCGTATGGTGCGCCTACCCGCAGAGTACTCTTCGAGTAGGCGCACCATACGGGGCGTTGTATAATAATTATCTACACGCAATATTCTATTCTGCGATCAACTCTTCGCCTGGTTCGAACACGCGGTAGCTGGAGGTGACATTGGCCACGCCGCGCATCATGGCGCTGGCAGAGCAGTATTTCTCCTCCGACAGTTCAATCGCGCCTTCCAGCACTTTGAGATTGATCCCCCGCCCCCACACCAGATACTCGACCTCGATGTCGGTGTAGATGCGTGGCAGGGTGCCCTCGGGCGCGAACTTACCGCGCACGCGCACCACCAGCTTTTCCATTGGCTGGCGCGCTTTGGTCATAATGTTGGCGATGTCAATCCCGGTGCAGCCGGCCACGCCCATCAGCAGCAGCTCCATCGGGCCAGCGCCCGGCACGCCGTCGATGGTGCCGATCTGCACCTTGCCGCCGGCCGCGTTCTGGGCGATGAACGAGCGCTCGCCTTTCCATTCCGCAGTGACTTCTCTCCAAAGGTTGTCCATGATGTCTCTTTCTAATAATCGAAGTAGGTTGCGAGAACCGCCGGGTCGAACCCGCGCGGGTAGTACGAGCCGCTGTGCGTTTCCACCACGTAGTCGCCGCGGTAATCGCCCGCTGCCAGCCGGTGGAGCATTTCCACCAGATGGTCGACTTCTTCAAAGCTGGTGTAGCAGCCAAAGGAAGCGCGCACCATGCCCGGCCGCTCAGAGCGGTCGTCGTGCAGCACCTGATCGCGGAAGCGCTCGTACTCCGCCTGGTTGATCCCCATCAGGTTCAGCAGGTAGGGATGCGCGCAGAAACAGCCGTTGCGCACGCCGATCGCGCCTTCAAACGAGAGCATCGCGGCCACCTTGCCGTGCGGGATGCCTTCCATCAGGAAGGGGATCACGCCCACGCGGTCCTCGACCCGCGCCGGGTCGCACGAGCCGAACAGCCGCAGCCCCGGCACCTGCTGGATGCGCTCCAGGGTGTAGGTGGTCAATTCCTTCTCGTGCTTGGCAATCGCGTCCATGCCCACGGCTTCGAGGATTTTGAGGCCGGCGGCCAGCGCCACCGCGCCGAGCACGTTGGGGCTACCGGCTTCGTTGCGGTCGGGCGATTCGGCCCAAAAGACCTCATCCAGGGTCACGATCTCGATGGTGCCGCCGCCGCGGTAATAGGGCGCATGCTGCTCGAAGTACCAGCGCGGGCCAACGACGGCGCCGGTGCCGAACGGCGCGTACATTTTGTGCGCCGAGAGGGTCACAAAATCCAGGTGGCCGGGCGTACCGGGCTCGCCCATGTCCACCGCACGGTGCGGCGCGAGCTGGGCGCAGTCGGCCAGGATCAGGGCGCCGTAGCGGTGCGCCAGTTCGGCAACCTGGTGAACGGGCGGCATAAAGCCGGTCACGTTGGACGCGCCGGTGCAGGCCACCAGCTTGACCTTTCCGGCGTGGCGCTTGAGCTTGTCTTCCATATCGTTCAGGTCGAAGCAGCCGCACTCGTCCACGCC